>DATIVW010000283.1:0-13078 GCA_035465595.1 Rhizomicrobium sp.
CTCTCGCTGTTCCAGGGCTAAGCAAGAAGCGGCGGAGCCTGAAAAGGCTCCGCCGTGGTTGCTTGCCGGGACGCGTGAGCTGGAACACCAGCCACGCCCTGGGGCGTCGGGCGAAAGCCGGTGGGTTCAAGAACAAGAAAAAGGGGCGGAGTTTCGGCGGGGGGCCGAAGCTCCGCCTACTTCTTTTGCAGATCTTCAGAAGCCGAGAATGTTGCCCAGCGTGGTGGTCACGCGCTCCACGTCGTCCATGCTCATGGATGCGAAGAGCGGCAGGCTCAGCGCGCGGTCGTAATAGCGGTCGGCGCCCGGCAGTGGCAGCGCGCCGTAGCGCTTTGCGTAGTAGGGCTGACGGTGAACCGGGAAGTAGTGCACCTGGCTGCCGATGCCGTCCTTCGCCAGTTCACGCATCACGGTGGCGCGGCTGATGCCGGCGCGCTCGAAATCGATGCGCGCGGCGTAGAGGTGCCAGGCCGGGAGCGAAGCCCGCGTGCGTGCCGTCGGCCGCACCAATGGCGCCAGCGGCGCCAAAAGCGCGTCATAGCTTGCCGCCAGCGCCCTGCGGCGCGCGACGAAGCGGCCGAGCTTACCAAGTTGCGATAGCCCAAGCGCGCACTGGATGTCGTTGGCGCGCCAGTTGAATTCCGGCTCCATGCATTCGTAATACCAGGGGTTCGGCGTGCCGTCGGCGTCGAAGGCGTCTTCGAGATTCACGAACTCATCCGGCTTGCGCGTCATACCGTGGCTTCTGGCGCGCATCAGGCGCTGGGCCAGCTCTGGATCGTTTGTGGTGACGGCGCCGCCCTCGCCCATCGCGATGGTCTTCACCGGATGGAACGAAAATACCGTGAGGTCGCAGAACGTGTTGGAGCCGATCTGCGAAAGGCTTCCGTCTTCGGCGACGAAGCCCGTGCCTACGGCATGGCAGGCATCGTCGACGATCCTGGCGCCATGGGCGCGCGCCACTGCGGCGATGGCTTCGATGTCGCCGCACTGCCCGTTCACATGGACGTTGAATACCGCATCGGCCTTGCCCGCGCGCGCGAGCGCCGCTTCCAGATCCTCGGGGCGCATCAGCCCGGTCTCCGGATCGACGTCGGCGAAGACGATCTCCGCACCGTTCAGATGCGGCGCGCTGGCGGTAGCCAGAAATGTGATGGCAGGAACGATGACTTTCGTCCCGCCCCCAAGATCGAGCGCCCGTGCCGCCATGTGCAGCGCCGCGGTGCCGTTGGAACAGACGACCGCGTGCTTCGCGCCGACGGTTTTGGCCAGCGCCTGTTCGAAGCGGTCCACATAAGGACCGGTGGTGAGAAAATCGCCGCGCAGGGCTTCGCTGACCGCCGCGATATCGTCTTCCTCGATGAGCTGGCGCCCATAGGGAAGATACGCGTTGGGGCGCGCGGCCCGCGGACGAAGCGCCGGCGCGCTCATGCGAAGGCGTGCATCAGCAGCGACTGCAGCCCGCGCGCGTCCAGCCGCTCCGGATTGTTGTCGCTGGAATAGGCGAAGCCTTCCGGCACGGGCTTCGCGCCGCGGTGGATATAGGCGTCGCGGATCTTGCTGGCGAAGCTCGCCAGGATCACGAACCGGTCCTCGATCTCCACCGTCCAGCGGCTGTCATCGGCCGGGATCATCGTCTCGTGCAGCTTCTCGCCGGGACGGATGCCGACCACCTTCTGCGCCACCTTCGGGCCGATGAGGCTGGCCAGTTGCGGAATGGTGGTGGAGGGAATCTTGGGCACGAAGATCTCGCCGCCCTGGCTCATCTCCATGCTGGAGAGCACGAAGTTCACGCCCTGGGTCAGCGTGATCCAGAAGCGCGTCATGCGCTCGTCGGTGATCGGAAGCTCCTTGGCGCCTTCGCTCATCAGCTTCTGGAAGAAGGGAACGACGCTGCCGCGCGAGCCGAACACATTGCCGTAGCGCACGACGCCGAACTTTGTGCCGTCGGCGCCGGAGAGATTGTTGGCGGCGACGAAGATCTTGTCCGACGCCAGCTTGGAGGCGCCGTAGAGGTTGACCGGATTGGCCGCCTTGTCGGTGGACAGCGCGATCACCTTCTTCACGTTGCGCGCCAGCGACGCGGTGACGACGTTTTCGGCGCCCATCACGTTCGTGCGGATGCATTCGAAGGGATTGTATTCGGCGGTCGGCACCTGCTTCAGCGCCGCGGCATGGATCACGTAATCGATGTCGCGCATTGCAAGCTCGAGGCGGTCGCGATCGCGCACGTCGCCGATGAAGTAGCGCATGAAGGGATACTGCTCCACCGGGAACATCTGCTGCATCTCGTACTGCTTCAGTTCATCGCGGCTGAAGATGACGAGGCGGCGCGGCTTGTAGTGCTCGATCACCGTCTTGACGAAATGCTTGCCGAACGAGCCGGTGCCGCCGGTGACCAGAACGCCCTTGTCGTTCAAGTCCAGCCACGGCTGGCTGAAATCGCGAAGACCGGTGACGGCTGCGTTTTCTGTTTGGGTTTCGTTGGAGACCGGCAGATAGATCTTGGCAGCGCGCTGCGCCATGGAAAGCCCCTCTTAAGCGGGGCGATGGTTTCAAATTATGTTTAACAGGAGCTAAAGCTCAGGCCGCCGATATACCAAACCGGAAGCGGCGCGGGCCGCGCGCATAGGCGTCGGGCTTGCGCGTCTCGTCCAGCTCGAGCGCGGAAAGCTGCAGCTGGCAGAATACGCTGCCGGCGCTGCGCCGGTGCGTGAGAAGGCCCAGAAGCGGCGCCGTGGCGCGATCAACTTCAATGCGCACGCGGGTCCGGTCGTCGCCCAACTCTGCCCAGCCTTCGGTCATGCCGATGCCGTAGGAGGATGAAACGAGGAAGGACACGGCGGCGCCGTGATCGACAGTGTGGCCGTTAAGGGAGAATGTTTCTTTTTCCTTACCGCCATTGTGCGTCGTTAAGGAAAGCTTCGTCCATTCGAAGGCGCCCGGCAGCAGGGTGAAGTGTCCGAGGCGCAAGGAGCCGCGGCCCCAGTCTTTCCAGTCGAAGCTGATGTCGAATTCGACGCGCGGCTGGCGTTCGCCGAAGCGCAGCGTCTTGTGGATCGGGCCGAGTGGCGTCTGGATGGCGGCATAGGCGATCGTGTCACCGCTCGTATCCTTCCAGATTCGCGCCTCGCACCATTCGAGGTCCGTGACCTTGTGCTCGCCCGGCGCTTCGAACACGCAGTCGCCGGTGTACCAGTCCGCCTGCAGCGCGATGTCATCGAAATGGCCGTGACGCAAACCGCCGGCGACCGGCGCCGGTTGCCCGGCGAAATGCAGCGACTCGATCGCCAGACCACGACGGCGATCCAGCCGCGCCTTCAGCACCGGCGTGTCGATGTCGATGAAGCGGGTCTGGACTGCACCGCCCTGGGGCGCGGGTGCGGGTGTCCTGGCAGAAGGCGCCCAGCGGTTCTCCGCATCGCGGAGCTGCGCGCAGAATTTCGTCCAGCGGCTTTGGGTGATGTGGGTGCGGAAGTCAGACGACCACAGATGGCAAAGTTCTTTCCACGCCGCGGCATCGGCCTTGTTCGCGACGAGGCCGTCATGGATGCGCTGGCACGCGGCGTTGACGCCAATGTCGTCCCGCCCCGTCACCGCCCAGCGCGCAAGCGTGTATTTGCGCTGCTTCTTCACCGGCACCGGACACGCAGCCGACTGCAGGTGCAGCTTCTGTCCGGCATCGCGGGAATCGCGCAACCGCAGCACGTCACTGGGCGCGACCAGAGAGAAATCATCATCCTGCGCGAGGCGCGCCATGGCCTGCGCCATGCGGTTCCATTCCCCGGTGCTCGCGATCTTCTCTTCGGTCTTGTAGCGGCCGGGGCGGAAATCGAAGATCTCCGCGTCGCTGGCATAGAGGCACAGCGCGCGTTCGGTCTTCGAAAGCCGCGCGCGCACGTAGTCGACGTAGTCCTCAAGGCCGATGTCGCCATGCGCGAAGCGCTGCAGCTTCTGGAACGCCACCGTGTTGGTCCAGATCAGGTCGATGGCGTGGCCGTCGCTGCCCACCGCCTGTTGCGGCAGGTAGCGCGTTTCCGGCGCCCATTCGGGATGCTGCGAACCCGGATTGTCCCAGTCCATCAGGATCGCGCGATGGCCCGCATCCAGGTAGAGCCCGACAAGACCGGCGGAATAAGCCTGCTCGTTGATCAGCGCCAGCCGGGGCTGAACGCCGAGCAGGCTCTTGTAGATCGCATTTCCGATCTTCAGATTTTCCGCGGTGACGCGCACCGGGACCAGCGGGCCGATCATCTGCGCATAACCGGATCCAATCAGCTCGACCTTGCCTTTGGCGATCAGCGCGCGGGCACGGCCGATCCATTCCGGATCGAGCGCGTCAATGACTTCCAGCGTATAGCCGGTGATCTCGATGCCGATGGGACCGTGGTTCGCCGCCAGGTCGAGCAGCGGCCAATAGCACCGCCTGATGACCTCGCCGCGTTGTTCTTCCTCGATCGAGGAGAAGGCGATGTTGAGATGGAAGAACGCGAAAAGACGCAAGGCCGCGTTCACCTTCGCATTGCGCAGGTGGAACGGCGCGTTCATGCCGTTTCTATCCGGATATGGGACAACGCGTCGTTTGCCGCTTCCAGCGCGGCCTCGCGCGTGGCGCCGGTGGCAAGCACCATTGCCGCAGAGGGTCGCTTGTCTCCGGCTGGCGGAATGATGTCGCCCTCTTTCGCAGTGACAATGACTTCGGTGACGCCGGGAATCTTGCGCGCTTCCTCAGCGCCGGACACCTTCACCACCTTGCCGGGATTGGGGAAGGCGTAGCGCTGGATCACCGGCGTCAGTTGCTTCGGCTCCAGTTCTTCGGCGGAAACGGGTTCGCCCAACGCGACCTTGATGGCGGCGCCGATGAAATCGACACCGGTGTTGAGCGGGATTTCGCGCGTGCAGAAAAAGCCGCCGGAAAGCCGCGCGGCCAGTTCGATGACATGCGGCTCGCCCTTGTGGACGACAATATCGCCCTTGACCGTGCCATGCGTGATGCCAAGCGCGGCGGCGGCTTGCGACACCACGGCTTTCACTTTCTGCTGAATACCATCCGGCAGATGGCTCGGAAGATCGCCGCCATTCTCGATGAAGAACGGCGCATAGCGCTCCAGATATTCGTAATTGCGGTCCGAGAAACCCGGCGTGTGGCACTTGCCGTCCACCACGATGCTCTCGGTGGAGACCTGCGGACCGGAGAGATATTGCTCGACCATCACGCGGTCGGTCGGGGAATGTTCCTGCGCGAAGTAAAACGCCTTCGTCAGGTCCTCGACCTGTTCCACGCGCTGCACGCCGCGGCTGCCGCGCGAATCCACCGGCTTGATGACGAGATTGCGGCCGCGTTCGATGGCGATGCGCTGGAGCATCTGCGGCGTCGACACGGCGGAGAACCACGGGATCGGCACACCTGCGGCGAGGAAGCGTTCCTTCATCGCCAGCTTGTCGCAAGCGAGCCGCGCGCTCTCCTCGGAGATGCCCTTGAGGCCCAGGCGCTTGTTGACCGCAGCCACCGTCATCGGCGCGTCGGCGGCAACGCAGATCACCCCGTCGATCGGCCGCAGCTTGCGCGCATAGCGTTCCGCGGCGGCGGCGGTTTCATCGGGCGCATAGACGTCCGCGATCAGGCAGGAGTCGGCGAATTCAAAACCGGGCGCGTGCGGATCGCGATCCGACACGACCACGTAAAGGCCCATCTCCTTGGCGCGCCTGGCGGCATCCGCCGCTTCGATGCCGCCGGAAACGATGAGAAGCGTTTTATTCTTGGTGGAAGAGGGGCCCATCAGAAATAGAGCCCGCCATTCACGTTGAGCGTCTGCGCGGTGATGTAGGACGACGCATCGGACGCCAGGAAGACGGCGGCATCGGCCACTTCGCGCGTGGTGCCGAGGCGCTGAAGGATGATTCCTTCCGCCGCCTTCTGCACGCTGGCCGCCGCCATGCCGGCTGCCGCCATGTCCGAGGCGATAAGGCCGGCGGCGATGGTGTTGGAACGCACCTTATATTTCGCGCCGAAGCGGGCGATCACCTGGGCCAGCGATATCAGGCCGGCTTTCGAAGCCGCGTAGTGCGCGGTGCGCGGGCCGCCATACTGGCCGCTGACCGAGGAGATGTTCACGATGCTGCCGCCGCCGGCTTCCGCGAGGAGTGGCAGAAAGTTCTGCGCCGCGATGAAGGGGCCCTTCAGGTTCGTATCGACGATCTGGTCCCAGTCTTCGTCGGTGACCGCATCGAAATCCGTCGGCTTGTTGATGCCGGCATTGTTGATGAGGATGGAGATTGGGCCGAAGACGCGCGCATCTTCCGATGCGGCTTCAACACTGCGCCGATCCGACACGTCCATCGGCAATGCCAGCGCGCGGCGGCCTAGTCTTTCGATCTCCGCGACAACTTTTTCGGCTTCGGCGCGGTTGCTCTTGTAGGTCAGGACGACATCGGCGCCCGCTTCGGCGAGACCGATGGCGATGGCGCGGCCGATGCCCCTGGAGCCGCCCGTGACGACGGCCATTTTTCCATCAAGCGAAAAACGGTTCGTCACTTGGGCTTCTTCTTGCGGGCGATGGCGCGGCGCGCGGCATCGGCGATGTGCGGCGCGGTGAGGCCGAATTGTTCCGCCAGTTCTTCGGGCTCGCCCGAGGCGCCGAATACGTCCTTCACGCCAACGAATTCGATGGGGCACGGCATCGTGGCTGCCAGCGATTCCGCGACCGCGCTGCCCAGACCGCCATGAATATTATGATCTTCCGCCGTGACGAAGGCGCCCGTGTGCTTGGCGCAGCGTATGAGAAGCTGCTTGTCGATGGGCTTGATCGTGGCCATGTTGACGACACGGGCATCGACGCCGTCCGCCGCCAGCAGCTCCGCGGCTTCGACAGCGCGCGCAACTTCCACGCCACAGGCGACGATGGTGACGTCCTTGCCGTCGCGCACGATATGGCCCTTGCCGATTTCGAAAGTGTGATCGTCGCCGAACACGCGTTTGGCCGGGCTTCGGCCCGTACGCATATAGACCGGGCCGTTGAATTCCAGCATGGCGCGGGTGGCGAGCTTCATCTCGATGGTATCGGCCGGCGAGATCACCGTCATTCCGGGAATGGCTCTGAACGCGGCCATGTCTTCCAGCGCCTGCGCCGAGCCGCCATCGGGGCCTACGTCGAGGCCCGGATGCGACGCCACGATCTTGGCGTTGCGACCCGCATAGGCGAGCGACAGGCGCGCCTGTTCGACAGCGCGCAGGCAGAACACCGCGAAGGTGGTGACGACGGGAATAAGGCCTGTCGCGGCCAGGCCGCCGGCCGCCGCCATCATGTTCTGCTCGGCAATGCCGAACTGCAGGAAGCGTTCGGGATGGCTCTTGCGGAAATGATGCACGCCGGTGCCGCCCGCGATGTCCGCATCGAGCACGACAAGGTTCTGGAATTCATCCGCGAGGCTTGAAAGCGCCTTGCCGAAGGCTTCGCGCAGGGAATCGCCGGTTTGCGCGATCAACGCGGGCGCGCCGGCTTCGGTTTCCGTCAAGGTCGGTGCCGCGCTCATGACAGATACTCCGCAATTTGTTCGCGCGTCGCGCCGAGCGCCGCCAGCGCCTCTTCGGCCTGCGGACGCGTCAGCTTCACGCTGCCGTGCCAAGTGGCGATATTTTCCATGTAGGGCACGCCCCTGCCCTTCACCGTGTGGGCGATGAGCAGCGACGGGCGGCCATGCGTCGACGATGCGCGGCGCAGGGCACCAAGGATTTCCGCAACGTCGTGGCCGTCGATCTCGATCACCGCCCAGTCGAAGGCGCGGAATTTCGCGGCGAGCGGCTCAAGGCGCATGATCGCATCGTTGCGGTCATCGCTCTGCATCTTGTTGTAGTCGATGATGGCGCAGAGATTGTCGAGCTGGTGGTGGGATGCGCACATCGCCGCTTCCCACACTTCGCCTTCCTGCAACTCTCCGTCGCCCAGCAGCGTGTAGACGCGTGCCTGCGATTTGCGGATCTTCAGGCCCATCGCCATGCCGAGCGCCACGGAAAAGCCCTGCCCCAGCGAGCCGGTGGAGGTTTCCACCCACGGCATGTCCAGGACATGCGGATGACCCTGGAACGGGCTGTTCAGCTTGCGCAGCTTCAGCGCCTCGCGCTTGTTGCAGAAGCCGTATTGCGCGCCCACCGCGTAGAGCGCGGGCGCGGCATGTCCCTTGGACAGCACGAAGCGGTCGCGGTTGGGATCGTTCACCGCATCGGGCCAGAAATTCAGTTCCGCGCCGTAAAGGCAGGCCAGGATATCCGCGCAGGACATCGCCCCACCGGGATGACCGGAACCAGCATGATAGATCGACGCGATGGCGTGCTGGCGCACGAAGGCTGCCGACGCCTGGATATCGGCAATCAAGTTCGGCGGCAGCGCCTTGAGCGGTTGCTTGGACTGAACCGGCGCGCGCCGGTCGAACGGAATTGCCTGTGCCATGTGCCCCCTCAGGCTGCCTGGCGCGCACGCGCCATCAGATCGCTGTAGAAAATGATTTCCGCGTTCGGCGCGAGCGCCTTTGCCTCGTCCGCGATTTCTTGCGCGAAGCCGCGCGACATCACGATCACGACGCCCGGCTGCGTTCGCGCAAGTGACTGCGGTTCTTCGAGCGTGCGGCCATGCCGCTCGCCGACATATTGCTTCAGATGCTTGTCGATCAGGCTGGACAGCATGGCCGGCTCGAAACCGCCATGCGTGACGAGCGAATCGAACAGCCGGCCAGCGCCCCACATCGCTACGCGCCGTGGCGCCATGCGCGCGATGTCGGCGGCAAGCGCCGTCAGCGATGCCAGATTGCGCGCGCGCGTTGCGCCATACGCCGCGATCAGCCGTTCGGCCTCGGCGACTTCCAGGGGATCGTCGTCGCGCGCGCGAACGGCCTTGTCGGCCTTGCGCGCGACAATCAGGACATTGGCGCGATCGGTTGCGTCCGGCGCTTCAACGATGTCAAACCCGGCGGCGCGCACCATGCGGATCAGCGTGCGCGCGGAGAAATGATAGAGGTGCTTGTCGATGAACCATTCCTCGATGATGTCGCCTTCATCGAGAATGGCGATGTTCGGCGCATCCAGGACCAGCAGGCCGCCAGGCTTCAACGTGCGCCAGTGATCGGCGAGGGCTTCCTGCGGATGGGCGAGATGTTCAATGGTGTGGCAGGAATGGACGATGTCGAAACGTCCGCTTTCCAGCGCCGCGTCTTCGATCCGCGCACAGACCGTGTCGGTGCGCTCCAGATTCCTGCAGGAGTCGACGACGCGTTCATCGGGTTCCAACGCGAGCACCCGCGCCGCCGGCGCCACGCTCAGGAATGCTTTGACGAAGCTGCCGCGATTGGAGCCGACATCCAGAAGCGAGATGTCGGAATTGAAATCGGCGTGACGCGCGAGCGCCTTCATCGCCGCATCGGTGCGAAAGGCTTTTCCGTAGCGGACATTGCCCCAGTCGGCACCGCCCGAGACCGCCGCATTGCGGCGCGGCGCGCGGTCGATGCGCGGCAGGCTCTGCACGAGCCCGCAATGGTTGCAAAGATAGATCTTCAATCCGCGCGGCGAGCGTTCAGGTTCGTAGACCTGGGTCAGCGTTTCGTGATGACAGAGCTCGCAGGGCTCGCGCATGAGGATGGCCGGATAAGTGTTCCCTAACCATCTTTCATCGGTTGTGCTTAATAATTCACTACATACTCCGGCGTGCCGGCATAACCGAGCATCATCATCATGCCGCCGGCGATCGCATCGAACCGCGCCGCCTGCTCCGGCGTCAGCAGTTCATCTTCCGGACGGTTGACGTTGTGCGGGCGCGCGAACATCGCAAAGTGTTCGTCGCGGTAGGGAAGATTAAGAAATTGGAAAAGCCCCTTCACGCCGCTCGGTGAAACGTAAAGATCTTCCAGGCGTGCGAAGTGCGAACGCTCTGGCGGCAGTGCGGCAAGCGAATCCGAAATCACGCGATTCACCTCCGCCCAGTGCCAGGCGATGCGGCCGAACTGGTCGTAGGCCCGGAAGGCCGGATCGCGCGGGATCGGCCACCAGTATTTCTTTTCCGGCGGCGGCGCGGGATTGGCCGCCGGATCGTCCAGATGCGCCCTGAGCACCGCGACCGAGCGGTCGTCGTAGCACTCGGCGAACAGCTTGCGGAAATAGGAGCCGGCGACCTTGCGGCCATCGCGAACCAGATGGACAAATTTCGCCTCCGGCAAAAGCGCCGCCAGCTCCGGAATCAGCCAGGAGAGCTTGTTGGACGAATCACCCCAATAGGCGGCGGTGGAATAGCCGATCGCGGCGGCATGGGTTTGGCGCAGTATCCGCGTGGCTTCCTCGCCTGTAGCGAGTCCCATATAGCGGCGCGCGCCCAGCGGTTGCGCAATGTGCACCATGTATTCGTGGTGCATTTCGATATCGCCTCCCTTTTCCAGCACCTTGTGCAGCATTGCCGTACCGGAACGGCCGCTGGAGACGATGAAAAAGGGCTGGGTATCCCGACTCATAAAGAGACAACTCCCGTTAACCTTCTCTTAGCCTTGCAGGCTTTAGAAATCGTTAAGCCTGAAAAGGAAGCGATTCATGGCATCGCACCGCCAGCCCCTCTTCATTGCCGAGGCCTCGAGCAATCACGGCCGCGAGCTTTCGCGCGCGCTCGCCTTCGTGGACGCGGCGGCAGATGCCGGCTGCGATGCAGTGAAATTCCAGCTCTTCAAGATCGACCGGATGTTCGCGCCGGAGATCCTGTCGCAGAGCCCCAAGCATCGTGCGCGCCGCGAATGGGAATTGCCGGTCGCACATCTGAAGCCGCTGTCCGAGCGCTGTCATGCGCGCGGCATCCAGTTCTCCTGCACGCCCTTTTATCTGGACGCGGTTGCGGAACTCGCGCCTTACGTCGATTTTTACAAGGTCGCGTCCTATGAATTGCTGGTGACGCTGCTGCTCGAAGCCTGCGCGAAAAGCGGCAAGCCGATCGTGCTGTCCACCGGCATGGCGACGATGGACGAGATCAAGCACGCCGCAGCAACCTTGAAACGCGCCGGCGCGAAAGACGTCACGCTTCTGCACTGCGTCTCTGCTTATCCGACGCCGGCGAGCGAGGCCAATCTTTCGGCCATCGAAACCATCCGCCAGGCAACGGGCTGCGCGACAGGCTGGTCGGACCACACGCGCCGGCCCGCCGTCATCGAACGCGCGGTCCATCACTGGAACGCCGCGGCGGTGGAGTTCCATCTCGACCTGGACGGCGAAGGGGCCGAATTTGCCAGCGGCCATTGCTGGCTGCCGGACGAGATCGCGCCCGTCATCGCGCGCATCCGCGAGAGTTTCGTGGCCGACGGCACCGGCTTCAAGGGCCCGCAGCCATCCGAAATCGCCGACCGCGAATGGCGCGCCGATCCGTCGGACGGCATGCGCCCACTGCTTCACATCCGCGCCTCCTACAAGCCGGAAGCCGCATGACTCTGACGCCGGAACCCAGCGATCACTTGCGCATCGTTGCGGTCATCCAGGCGCGCATGGGCTCGACCCGCCTGCCGGGCAAGGTCCTCAAGCCCATCGCCGGCAAGCCGCTGCTCTGGCACATCGTGCACCGGCTGAAGCGCTCCAAGCTGATCGAGCGCATCGCCATCGCCACCTCCGACAACCCGCGCGACGACGCGATCGCCGAATGGGCGAAGGACAACAACATCGCCGTGGTGCGCGGGCCCGAAGACAATGTGCTGGCGCGGTTCGCGCGCGCCGCCGAGCTTCTGGATGCCGACGTGATCGTGCGCGTCAATTCCGATGCCCCCTTCATCGATGCCGGCTTCATCGATCACCTTGTCACGGCGCTGCTGGAGCAGGACGGAGACTATGTGCTGCTCGAGGAAGGCGCCGAGACGGCGCATGAGGGCGTCGATCCCTTCACCCGCCGCGCGCTCGACAAGCTGATGATGGACGCCGCCGACGATCCGGCGGCGCGCGAACACGTCACCGGCTATTTCAAGCTGCACCCCGATTTCGTGCGCATCGCGCGCGCGCCCGCCTATCCCGCCTTCGCAAAGCCCGGCGCGCGACTGACCGTCGATACGCCGGACGATCTGGCATTCGTGGAAGCGGTGCACGAAAGGCTTGCGGCGAAAGCTGGAGAAGCCTCGCTGTCCGATCTGCTGCTGCTCCTGGAGCGCGAGCCGGAACTGCGGACGCTCAACGCCCATGTGAAGCAGAAACCCATCGTCTCCAACGTCGGCGGGCTGGCGCTCATCCGCTGCGACGGCGGCGGCGGTTACGGCTATGGCCACGTCAAGCGCATGATCGCATTGGCCAAGGCGCTGCGCGACCGCGAGGGCATCGGCTCCATGTTCGCGCTCAATGGCACGCCGGATGCGCTGGAACCGATCAAGGCCGCAGGCTTCGAAGCCGGCCTGATCGACCGCGATCAGGATGCGAAAATGCTTTCGGCGCTGATTGCGGTGCGCAAGCCCGATCTTCTGATCTGCGATATGCGCGAGGGCATCGGCAAGGCCGAACTGGAAGCCCTGGTGCGCGATGTTGCCATCACAGCGGTGATCGACGACGGCTCCGAACGCCGGCTCGCCGCCGATGTTGCATATTATCCGCCGGTGCCGCAGGCCGCCGTGCTGGACTGGACCGGATCGGATTGCGTTGCGCGCATCGGCTGGGAGTGGGCGCTGCTGGGACTGGCCAAAGCCCGATTGAGCCCGCGGCCGCGCGCCTTGCGCCCGACCCTTCTGGTGACGATGGGCGGCAGCGATCCGATGCGGCTTACGCTGCGCGCCGCCCGGGCTCTGGCCAAGCTCGATCCGGTGTTTCGCGCGCGCTTTGTGATAGGCCCCGGCATGGAAAACCCCGTGCAGACGGCGCGGCGCATCGCAAGCCTGGCGCCGCATTTCGAAACAATCGAAGGCGCCGATGACCTGACCACCGAATTCGCCGCCAGTGACCTGGCGCTGACGGCTTTCGGCGTCACCGCTTATGAGCTCGCCGCCTATGGCGTTCCGGCGCTTTATCTCTGCCTCAACGAGGACCATGCCTTGTCGGCATCCGCGTTCGAACGCGCCGGCATGGGCATGTCGCTGGGCGTGGCGGACA
>DATIVW010000284.1:0-2217 GCA_035465595.1 Rhizomicrobium sp.
ATGCCCTGCTTGCCGAGGTCCTCGGCCATGTAGCGCGTGATCGCTTCCAGCGCCGCCTTCGCCACGCCCATGACATTGTAATGCGGCATCACCTTCTCGGCGCCGTAATAGGTGAGGGTCACCATCGAGCCGCCGTTCGGCATCATCTTCTCGGCGCGCTGCGCCACCGCCGTGAAGGAATAGGCGGAGATGTTCAACGTGTTCTGGAAATTCTCGGGCGTCGTGTCGATGTAGCGCCCCTGGAGCTGGTTCTTGTCGGAGAAGGCGATGGCGTGAACGAGGAAGTCGATCGTGTCCCACTTCTTCTTCAGCTCGGCGAAGGCGTTGTCGATGGAGCCCTGCTGGGTCACGTCGCAATCGACCACCGCGGCCGGATTCATCGGGGCGACCAGCGGCTCGACGCGCTTCTTGAAGGACTCGCCTGCATAGGTGAAGGCCAGCTCCGCGCCCGCCTTGTGCAGGGCCTCGGCAATGCCCCACGCGATGGAGCGGTCATTCGCGACCCCCATAATCAGGCCGCGTTTGCCCTTCATCAGGCCGCTGGTGGACATGCAAATCTCCGGAAAATATGGCTCTGTGTCTAAACCATCCGGCTAAGGGGAATTGGGCCGGAAATCAAGCAGCTCGACCATCCTGACATGTCCGTCATCTTGGCTTGACGGCTTTTGCCACCACACCCAGATTCGAAGGGTCGGAAGGTCTGGGGAGAACCGGATGAGAAAGGGCCTGCTGCGCGGCGTGCTGGCCGTTGCGTCGCTCGCCATCGTGCTGACTGCTGTCGGCTTGGGCTATCGTGTCTGGCGCCAGCATGAGAACGCGATCGCACTCGCCATCGATGCGCCGCGCGGCATCGCGGAATCCGAATATGTGAAGTTGGGCGGGATCGAACAATGGATTCAGATCCGGGGGCAGGACCGGCGCAATCCGATAATCCTGTTCATGCATGGCGGCCCAGGCGCGTCGGAGTCTGCGGTCTCATCGCTCCTTCAGCCCTGGGAGAAATACTTCACAGTCGTGATGTGGGATCAGCGTTGCGCCGGCAAGACCTTCGCGCGCGACGGCGTGGCAAGCTGCAAGGGCATGACGATCGAAAACGTTGCGGCCGACGGCAACGCGCTCGCGGAACTTCTGCGCCGCAAGCTGCACCAGAAGAAGATTATCGCGCTCGGGCACAGTTGGGGCACGATGATCGGTGTGCGCATGGTGAAGGAGCGGCCCGATCTCTACTCTGCCTTCGTGGGAACTGGCTTCGTGGTCTCGATACTGGAGAAAGAACCGATCCTTTATGCCGATACGATGAAGCGGCTGAGGCTGGCGCATGCGCAGGACGGCATCGCGGCGCTGAAGAAGATCGGCCCGCCGCCCTACAAATCTCCGAAAGACATCGAGGTCCAGCGCGACTGGTCGGAACGCTACGACATCCCGTCGGAGCGCGACCTTTTTTCGGACCTGACACCGGTCGCCGCGTTTGCGCCGGGCTGGTCGCTGTGGGACCTTTATGCCATGACCCATTCGGCGGCTCATGCGGAAGCGGAAACCTTCGATGCCGACGCGGATTACGACGCGCGCAGGCTCGGCCTTCATTTCACCGTGCCGGTAATCATCATCAATGGCGCGGTCGATCGCGTAACGCCGACGTTTCTCGCGAAATCCTATTTCGACCGCATCGACGCGCCGTACAAATATTTCGCCGTCATCCCGAACGCCGGCCATTCGGCGGTGCTGACGGAGCCCGGCGCATTCCTGCAGGTGCTGCTCAAACGCGTGCGCCCGATCGCCATCCAGTATGAAAACGGAGTCTCTCATGGATAAGGTTGCTTCCAGCGGTTTCGACGAAAACAAGCTCGCGGCCGTGCCGGGCGCGATGAAGAGCGTGGTGGATGCGGGCGATCTCTCCGGCATGGTCACGCTGGTCTGGCGCGACGGCGAGGAGGTCCAGCTCAACGTCATCGGCAAGCGCGACGTCGAGCATGACAAGCCGATGACGCGCGACACCCTGTTCCGCATCGCCTCCATGACCAAGCCGATCACTTCGGTGGCGGCGCTCATGCTGATGGAGGAGGGCAAGATCAGGCTCACCGATCCCATCACCAAATGGCTGCCGGAATTCGCGCAGATGAAGGTGCTGAAGAGCCCGACGGGCCCCTTGCACGAAACCTATCCGGCGCCGCGCATCATCACGGTGGAAGACCTGATGACGCATCGCTCGGGCTTCGC
>DATIVW010000285.1:0-2553 GCA_035465595.1 Rhizomicrobium sp.
TCTCTGATACGCATCACTGTCTCCTGACTTGCGCGAGGACGACGAGGTAACGGCACAGATGTGAGGAGCGTTCCGTTTGCAACCCTCGCTTTTCGACGGAACCGCTTGTATGGAACTTGCGATGGCTCGCAAATTCACAAAAGCGGAAGCGGAAGAATTCTTTGCGCGACTGAAACGGCAAATGCCGGAGCCGCGCACGGAGCTGCAATACACCAGCCCTTTCACCCTGCTAGTCGCCGTGGTGCTGTCGGCGCAGGCGACGGACAGGGGCGTCAACAAGGCGACGGAATCGTTGTTCAAGGTCGCCGGCACGCCGCAGAAGATGGCCGCGCTCGGCGTTGAGAAGCTGACGCCCTACATCAAGACCATCGGCCTTTATCGCAACAAGGCCAAGAACGTCATCGCGCTGTCGAAAGCGCTGATCGAAGAGCATGGCGGCAAGGTGCCCAAGGATCGCGAAGCGCTGGAGGCGCTTCCGGGCGTCGGGCGCAAGAGCGCGAATGTCGTTCTGAATGTCGCCTTCGGCGAGCCGACCATTGCGGTGGACACGCACATCTTCCGCGTTTCCAACCGCACGGGACTTGCGCCGGGAAAAAACCCGCTCGAAGTCGAGAAGGCGCTGGAGAAGATCGTTCCGGAGCAATACAAGCTCAACGCCCATCACTGGCTGATCCTGCACGGGCGCTACACCTGCGTCGCGCGCAAGCCGCTGTGTCCCACCTGCGTCGTGAACGATCTGTGCCGCTACAAGGACAAGACGCGCGAGATCACGCCGGACAAGACCACCGCCAGGAAGCCGGTCAGGAGGTCGCCTTCCCGTCGACGCGCAGACGGTTGAGGCAGGCAACGTCGGCGGAGGCGTCCTGCGGGCGCGGGATCGTCTCGACATGCTGCACCGAAAGCCCGCCACCCTGCGGATAGAGGAAGAAGAAGGCTTTGCAGCCCTGTCCGTCATAGCGCCACATCTCGATGCCCTTGCCTTCCTTGCGGGTGAAGACCGGATTGCCCATGGCCACGCGCAACTGCGCGGAATCGATCCCGGCGTAACCCGCCGGTTCGCCGGCCGGCGGCGCGCTGGGCAGGCGCGATGTCACCGGCGCGGCGCACGCGCAAAGGGCCAAAGCGAAAGCCGTGACAAAAGCGATGCGGATCATGCCGGGTTCCCTGACTTTCCTGGGCGATACGCCGCCCAAGCTTGCACAGAATGAAGTGCTCCTCTATTTCCCGCAATAACGCAATTTTTTGGCGAACCCATGACCTCTTCCTTCGATGTTGCCGGACTCGGCAACGCCATTGTCGACGTGATCGCGCCGGTGGACGATTCGTTTCTGCTGAAGCATCAGATCGCCAAGGGCGTGATGACGCTGGTCGACGATTTCCGCGCGGCGCAGCTTTACGACGCCCTGACGGAACCGGCGGAGATCGGCGGCGGATCGGCCGCCAACACCATGGCAGGCCTTGCCTCGCTGGGCGGCAACGGATTGTTCGTGGGCAAGGTCAAGCGCGACCGGCTCGGCATGAGCTTCTCGCGCAGCATGAAGGACATCGGCGTGACCTTCGCGGTGCCCTTCGCCGAAGACGGCCCGCCGACCGCCTGCTGCATGATCGCGGTGACACCGGACGGCCAGCGCAGCATGAGCACCTATCTCGGCGCGAGCCGCGAACTGACTCCGGCCGACATCGACGAAGACCAGATCGCCTCGGCATCGATCGTCTATGTGGAAGGCTATCTGTGGGACCTGCCGGACGCCAAGGCCGCGATCAAGAAGGCCATCGCTGCTGCAAAGAGAGCCGGACGCAAGATCGCGTTCACGCTCTCCGATCCGTTCTGCGTGTCGCGCTGGCGCGAGGAATTTCACGAGCTGCTGAAGTCCGGCATCGACATCCTTTTCGCCAACGAGGAAGAGGCCAAGGCGCTGTTCGAGGTCGAGGAATTCGACTCGGTGCTGCAGGCCTTCCGGCACTGGCACGGCGTCGCGGCGCTGACGCGCTCGGCAAAGGGCTGCGTCGTGGCGAAAGGTCACGAGGTGCATGTGATCGACGCCCATCCCGTGGACCAGGTGGTCGATACCACCGGCGCGGGCGATCAATACGCGGCGGCATTTCTTTACGGCCTGACGCACGGCAAGCATCTGGCCGATTGCGGCAGGATGGGATCGCTTGCCGCGGCGGAGGTGATCTCCCATTACGGCGCGCGGCCGGAAACCTCGCTCAGGACGCTGGCAAAGACGGCTGGCCTGATCTGACTATTCGCCGATGATGTGCAGCGCGACCTGCCGGCCGTGCGGCGCGTCGCGATGCTCGAACAGGTAAAGCCCCTGCCAGGTGCCGAGCAGCCATTTTCCGTTGTGGACGGGGATAGACAGCGAGGTTTGCGTCAGCGCGGAACGGATATGCGCCGGCATGTCGTCCGGGCCTTCGGTGGTGTGGCGATAGAGCTTGGTGTCGCGCGAGACGATGCGGCGCATGAACGCCTCAAGGTCCTCCAGCACGTCGGGATCGGCATTTTCCTGGATCAGCAGCGAGGCCGAGGTGTGGCGCACCATGCAGGTG
>DATIVW010000286.1:0-2518 GCA_035465595.1 Rhizomicrobium sp.
GCGGCGCATGCGGCGAAACACGAAGCGCGCGCGGCGGCGGAGTAAAGCAATGTCGAAGAATATGCCGCTTTGGGAAGTCTTCATCCGCGCCAGGAATGGCCTGTCGCATCGCCACGCCGGCAGCGTGCATGCGGCGGACGCGAAGATGGCGCTGGAATCCGCGCGCGACACCTATACCCGGCGCATGGAAGGCGTGAGCCTGTGGGTGGTGCCGAGTGCGGCGATCATCGCATCCGATCCGGGCGACGCGGCGGAGCTGTTCGAACCCGCGGCGGACAAGGTCTATCGCCATCCGACCTTCTACGTGATCCCCGACAACGTGAAGAACATCTGATGAGTCCCGAAACACAGCGTTTCCATCACGCGATCCGCCTGGGCGACGATGCGTTGATCCTGGGGCAACGCCTGTCGGAATGGTGCGGCCATGCGCCGATGCTGGAAGTGGATCTTTCGCTCGCCAATATCGGGCTCGATCTGATTGGTCAGGCGACTCATTTTCTCGGCGTCGCGGGCGAGGCGGAAGACAAGGGCCGCGATGCCGACGCGCTCGCGTTCCGCCGCGACGTGCTCGACTTCAAGAATTGCCTGCTGGTCGAACAGCCGAACGGCGATTTCGCACAGACCATCGCGCGGCAATTCCTGTTCTCCAACTGGCAGGAATTGCTGTTGCATGAAGTGAGTGCGGCGCCCGATCCGGCCTTGTCGGCTATCGCGCAGAAGGCAGTGAAGGAAGTCGCCTATCATTGCCGCTTCGCCAACGAGTGGACTGTGCGCATGGGCGATGGCACGGAAGAAAGTCGCACGCGCATGATCGCGGGACTGGACTGGATGTGGCGCTTCGTGGACGAGCTCTTCGATCCGAAAGATGGCGCCCCGTCGCTACGCTCCGAGTGGGACTCGCGCATCGCAAAGGTTCTCACGCAGGCGGGGCTGGAGCGACCCAAGCCGCGGCGCGGCGCGAAAGGCGGACGTGACGGTCATCATTCCGAGCACCTGGGCCATCTTTTGACCGAGATGCAGTTCCTGCAGCGCGCCTATCCGGATGCGAAATGGTAGCTGCTGCGCGCACCACTCATTCCTTCAAGGATCGCGTGCTGGAAATTCTCTCCCACGTTCCCGATCCGGAAATTCCCTGCGTCTCCGTCGTCGACCTGGGCATCGTGCGCGATGTGAAAGCCGATGCCGTCATCATAACGCCGACCTATACCGGCTGCCCCGCCACGCTCGCCATCGAGGCGGATATCCGCGCCGCGCTGGACAAGGCTGGTCTCTCCGCGCTGAAGATTGAAACCGTGCTGACGCCGCCATGGTCGACCGACTGGATCAGCGCCGAGGGGCGCGAAAAACTGCGCGCCTATGGCATCGCGCCGCCGGTGAAGACTGCCGTGCAATGCCCGCGCTGCGGTTCGGCGCACACCGAGGAACTCAGCCGCTTCGGCTCCACGCCCTGCAAGTCGCTGCACCGATGCCTGGATTGCCGCGAACCTTTCGATCGTTTCAAGTGCCACTAACATGTCCGTCAACGAACGCTTCCATAAATTGAAGATCACCGAAGTCCGCCGTGAGACGCCGGACTCCGTGTCCATCCGCTTCGAGATCCCGGCGGAGCTGAAGGACGCGTTCGGGTTCAAGGCGGGCCAGCATCTCACCCTGCGCACCGAAATGGACGGCGAGGATCTGCGCCGTAACTATTCGGTCTGCGTGGCGCCGCATGAAAACGAGATTCGCATCGCCGTGAAGCAGACGCCGGGCGGCCGCTTCTCGACCTGGGCCAACCAGGAACTCGCGGCCGGCAACAGCATCGAAGTGCTGCCGCCGATGGGCCGTTTCACCGTACCCGCCACCGATAGTGCCGAGCCCTACTATGTCGCGCTCGCCGGCGGATCGGGCATCACGCCAGTACTGTCCATCCTGAAAACCGTTTTGGCGGATAACCCACGCGCGCATTTCACGCTGCTCTATGGCAACCGCGACAGCGCCTCGATCATGTTCCTGGAAGAGCTTGCGGGCCTGAAGAACCGTTATCTCGACCGGCTGGAAATCTATCACTTCCTCGAAAACGAAGCGGAGGAAATCGAGCTTTTCAACGGCCGCCTCGACCGCGCCAAGTGCGACGAGGTGTTCTCATCGCTGGTCGATGCGAAACACGCCGACGCCGTTTTCATCTGCGGCCCCGGCCCGATGATGGATGCCGCCGAGCAATCTCTTCTCGCCAGGGGCGTGGCGCCGGAACGCATCTTCATCGAGCGCTTCACCACCGGCACGATCTCCGCCGAACAGCTCGCGCGCGACGAAGCGCTGCAGCAGAAGGCGCAAGGCACCCAGATCACTGTCACCCTGGACGGCCGCCGTTCGAAAATCGCGTTCAATGCCGAGAAGGGCAACATCCTGGAAAGCGTGCAGGCCGCCGGCCTGCCTGCACCCTATGCCTGCAAGGGCGGCGTGTGCTCCACCTGCCGCGCCAAGGTGCTGTCGGGCAGCGTCACCATGAAAAAGAATTATGGCCTCACCGACGAGG
>DATIVW010000287.1:0-12500 GCA_035465595.1 Rhizomicrobium sp.
TGGCGGGCCCGAGCCCAAGCGCGATCATGTTGAGGATGAAGAGGAGGAGGCCGATCGTCTGCGCCCGCATCCTGAGCGGCACCATGCCCTGCGCCATCGCATAGCTGGAACCCAGATAGGTCGCGCTCATCGTCACCGGTATGCATGCCGCCGCAAGCGCGACCGCGGTGCTGGGCGCCAAATAGAAGACTGGCGTGAAGGGAAGCCCGATGAACGTCGCGCAGATGGGGACGTACATGTACCAGTTCGTATCCCGCTTGCCCAAACGGTCCGCGATGGTGCCGGAGAGATAAGTCCCGATGCCGCCGAAAATGCCGGTGAGCAGCGAAAGCGCCACGCCGATCTGAACCGGCGTCATGTGATGCGAGACAATCAGGAATTTCGGGATGAAGGCGAGCCCGGCGTAGCCGCCGAACGCGCTCATGCCGCCGCCGATTCCCATCCACTTGAACGACGGCACGGATACCAGGTGGCGGATTGTTTCCAGCAAGGTCGGCGTCGGCGACGTGTCGGGGATATTGTCAATGCCGCCGCGCGTTGGCTCGCGCACCGTGAACAGCAGCAGGAACACCAGCAGCAATCCCGGCGCGCCCGACGCGATGAAGGCGCTGCGCCAGCCGAAATGCTCGAGCATCCAGCCGCCGCCGAAGAAGCCGAACAGCAGCCCGACATTCAGCCCGGCCGAATAGAACGCCAGCGCGCCGGCACGTTTGTGCGGCGGATAGAGATCGGCGATCATCGAGTTGATCGATGGACCCGTGCCGGCCTCGCCGATGCCGGTGCAGAAACGCGTCAGGACAAGCTGCCAGAACTGCGTGACGTAGCCCGACAGCACTGTCATCAGGCTGAACGTCGCCAGCGATGCGGCGATGATGTTGCGGCGGCTCCAGCGGTCGGCGAGCGTGGCCAGCGGCACGCCCAGCGTCGCGTAGATCACAGCGAACACCGTTCCCGAAAGCAGGCCACCCTGGAAATCGTTGAGGACGAATTCCTTCTGGATATAGGGGAGCAGGATGCCCAGAATCTGCCGGTCCAGGTAATTCACGACATAGACGAGCGTCAGGACGAAGAGAACATAGCCGGCGCTGCCTGCGGCGGCGCGTTCCGGTTGCACGGCAGCGCCCGCTTCCGCCGCGGATGTTTCGATGGTCATGCAGCCTCTTCGGGCGTTTCCTCTGCCGTGACCCTAGCAGAAACGCCGCGCGCGCATAGGCGCTTCTGCGTCTATAGTGGCGGCGTCAGGAGGCATCCATGCATCCGCTGCGCCCCGAAACCCATCTGGAAACCCACGACGTCACCAACCAGCCGCCGCCCTTCGAGGATGTGAATCTCTTCACCGGCGATGTTGCGTTGCAGGACGCGGTGCGACATGCGGGCGGCGAAGTGCACCGCGAACGCCTCTCCGCGTTTGGGGCACGCTGTGGTTCTGCGGAAGTCGCCGAGTGGGCGACGCAGGCGAACGCAAACCCGCCACGGCTCAGGCAATTCGACAAATATGGCCAGCGCCTCGACGAAGCGGAATTCCATCCGGCCTATCACGCACTCATGGACCTGGGCATCGGCGCTGGCGTCTCGTCGGCGGCATGGACGGCAGGACCATCCGGCCATGTGTTGCACACCGCGCTCGAATTCCTGATGGCGCAGGCCGAGCCGGGCGTCTGCTGCCCCATGACGATGACCTACGCCTGCCTGCCCGCCTTGCGCCACCAGCCGGACGTCGCGCGCGAATGGGAGCCGCGGATCGTCGCCGGCAATTACGATCCCGCCTCGCGGCCTGCGAAGGACAAGGCCGGCGTCACCATCGGCATGGCGATGACCGAGAAACAGGGCGGCTCGGACGTGCGCGCCAACACGACCAGGGCGCTGAAGCAGGACGACGGCTCCTACCTGCTCGTGGGCCACAAATGGTTCTGCTCCGCGCCGATGAGCGATGCGTTTCTCACATTGGCTTACGCGGAAGGCGGGCTGACCTGCTTCCTCGCGCCGCGCTGGCGGCCGGACGGCGAGCGCAATGCCATTCACGTCATGCGGCTCAAGGACAAGATGGGCGACAAGGCGAACGCCTCGTCGGAAATCGAGTATCACGGTGCTTATGCGCAGCGCATCGGCGAGGAAGGCCGCGGCGTGCGCACGATCATCGAGATGGTCCATCACACGCGGCTGGACTGCGTCCTCGCGCCGGCGGCCTATATGCGGCAGGCTCTCGCCAACGCGCTGTGGCATACTACCCATCGCACGGCGTTTCAGAGGAAGCTCAGCGACCAGCCGCTGATGCGCTCGGTGCTGGTCGATCTCGCCGTTGAGAGCGAAGCAGCGACCGCCCTCACCTTTCGCATCGCCAGGAGCTTCGACGAGAGCGAAGCCGCCGGCGCCACCACCGCCTTCTCGCGCATCGCCACGCCCATCGGCAAATACTGGATCAACAAGCGCGTGGTGAACTTCGTCTACGAATGCATGGAGGCGCATGGCGGCGCCGGATATATCGAGGAAGGCGTGATGCCGCGCATCTTCCGCCAGTCGCCGCTCAATTCTATCTGGGAAGGTTCCGGCAATGTCATTTGCCTCGATGTGCTGCGGGCCATGGGCCGCGAGCCCGACAGCGTCGAAGTCTTCGTGCAGGAAATCGAAGCGGCGCGCAGCGCGGATGCGGCGCTGGCCCGCACCATTGATGCCGTGAAAGACGCGCTCGCCAAACCGCCTGCGGAAGCCGGAGCACGGCGCATGGTGGAGACGATGGCGCTGGCGTTGCAGGGCGCGGTGCTTGCGAAGGGTGACAACGCCGTTTTCGACGCATTTTGCGCCACAAGACTGTCGGGGCATCCCGGCTACGCCTATGGCGCATTCGACACGAAGATCGACACCGACGCGATCCTCGCCCGCGCGATACCGGAGAGCTGACGACCCATTCAGCGTTCGATCTTGATCCGGATGACCGGTCCGCAATTTCCAGAGTCGTCTTGCGGACCCGCTTCGCCGCCGGGGGGCACTGCAACGCTGCCTTCGTCTGCGTCCGTCTCGAATGCAACCGGAACGCCGGTGCGATTGGAGAAGCGGTATGACAAATTGCAGCCGGAGCTGTTGAAGTCGCCTGAAGGCGACTCGACGCGCACCACGAATTCGGGCCTAAGCGATCCCGCCATATCTGCTGGCGCGGCGTCCTGAATGTCATCCTGCACGGTCAGGACCTGATCGTGCGAGCCAGGATCGGCAGGGACATCATACTGCGAGTAGTGCGAGAAGAATGCGGGCACCTGCTGCGCAAAACCAGTAAGGAATGCGCCAAGCATCACCCCGGCACCAACGAGAAAGGTCACAATCGCCCGTATCACATCCGCGTGTCCACTCAATAGTTCCAATAATGAGAACGTTCGATGTAGCAATTGTCGGCATCGCTATCGCAATCGTATCGCCATCCGCGATCAGTGTCGTCGCGGTCGTATACGTCGTCGTAGCGATACGAACGGCCATCGTAGTCACGATCGTAATCCTGGTGATCATACCGGTCGTAGCCGCTGCGATCGTAGCTGTGGCGATAATAGCCATCACCGTAGAAGCGATGGCACCGGTCGCCAGTCCAGTTGCACACAATGTGCGAACATCCACGCCAGTCGCAACGTGTGGCGACATCGGCTCTCGCAACGCTCACAAAGCAGCCGGCCAGCACAGATGCGAGAACGGCGCCGACAATGCCCAACCGAACCATGGCTCTCTCCATCTCAGTTCCAGTGGTAGCCGTTGCGCCGATAATATTCGTGATAGTCCCAGTATCTGCGGTGGGATCGATAACAGCGGTCGCCATCCGGATCGCAGACATAGCCGCCGTATCGGTCGCGATCCCGATACCCGTCGTAATAGTTCGCGTCGTCGTAGCGATGGTCGCGATAGGAGGAGTCGCCGAAATAGCTCCCGTCATATGCGCCGCGGTCGCAGGCGATTGCGGAAACCGGAACGAACAATGCCAGAGCGATTGCGCCAAGTGCGAATGCAATCGCAGGTTTGGTGAGGTCGACCATGCGCGGCACTCCTCGCGCCCGCACTCCGCGAGCGTCCTTCGTCCGTTGATGCTGAATCGGCCCTCGCCCCGTACTGACGGGTGACGCAGGCAACTATGTAATCGCGTAGCGCGAGCCTTGTCCCCGGAACATCCGATCAAATGTGCCATTCCGGCACGGATACAATTCGTCAGTACGCGAACTATCTGCGTCCGAGGAAGCTGAGATGCCTATTTCTTGAGGCCGAAACGCTCGCCCTTGCGGCCCTTCACGGCCAGGTCGACGCTTGCGAGCCGGTTCTCGCCCGGGACGCGCCACTCATCCGTCAGAAGGTTCATCATCGCGAAATAATCGCCGAAGGAATCTTCCAGCGACTGCGTGAAGCCCTGGCGATCTTGTGCCTTGTTCATCTGCAACTTGGCGTAGCGCAGAACGCCCGTCGTGTTTTCCGCGACCCGCCGCGCATAGGCGAATGTCTCGGTTTCAAGATCGTTTTCGGGAAGGACGCGATTGACGAAGCCATATTGCGCCGCTTCGGCTGCGGAGATGAAGCGGCTCTCGAAGCACAGTTCCTTGGCTCGGCGGATACCGATATCCCACGGAATGGACATGTATTCGACGAAGCCCGCAAGGAACTGCGCCTTCTCACCCGCGAAGACGATGTCGCAGCAGGCTGCCAGCATCCAGCCGGCATAGATGCAATAGCCCTCCACCATCGCGATGCTGGGCTTGGTGAAATTGCGCCATTTGAGAAGCAGATCGAGATTGTATTTGCGGAACTGGTCGTAGGTTTCGATGCCCGGCGCGGCGCCCAGGGCCTTGCGGTAGGCGATGGCGCCAGGCGTTCCCAGGTCGTGCCCGGTGGAGAAATTTCCGCCGCTGCCGCGGATGACAAGAACCTTCACGGCCTTGTCGGCCTGCGCGCGGTCGAACGCCGCGTCGATCTCGTCGAGCATGCGATAGCCTTGCGCATTCTTGTACTGCGGCACATTCAACGTGATCACCGCGAGCGGGCCATCGACGCTATAGGCGATTTCCTGAAACTCCATCGGGCCCTTCCGTCAACGCGTGTACGACTTTGTGCCGATCTGCAGCGTCTTCTCGGTGCAGCGGAAGCTGGCCGTCTTGGGCGACGACGTGCCCATGCCCGGCGTGAAGACGCGCCCATGCGGCGTGACCGGAACCGTTTCGTCCGTCTGGCACATCGAGAGATAGCTTCCAGCCGTGGACCAGCGCCCGGCTTTCGAGGCCGTAGTGTAGGTGCCGTCTTCCGCGAACGTGATCGCATCCACGTCGCTGCCCGAGTTCATGTAGGTCTCATGCAAGCCGACCGCGCGGCTGCCGGCCGTCTGATGCCAGCTGCCGACGAGGCAGGCGTCATGCTTGTCAGTGGGCGCGCACATCGCCATTGCGCCTTGCGGCACGGCGAACAGCGCAGACATCAGAACGAAAGACGCAAATCGCTTGGTCATGGCCTTCCCTCGGAAAGTTGACCGGGGAATGCTGGCACGCCCTCCCCTGCTTTTCCAGCGAAGGCGATCACGCGCGCGCGAACTTGCCCGATTTCGCCCAGCCGCGTGGCGCCAGGCGGCCGGCCTGCGCGCGGGCGCCTTTCCAGTCCTTCAGTTCTGCCGGCTCGAACAGACGGTTGTTCTCGTCCTTCAAACCTTCCTTCCAAGTGAAGGTGGTCGCGTCGAGCAATCCGCCGTCCCTGTAGCGCTGCAGGTAGTTGCCCTGCCCGCGCGCCATTTCCGGAAGCTCGCCCAACGGGAAGATGATCATCTTGCGGTTGTCGCCGATCACCGCGATGGAGTCGCCGTCGACAAACCGGCACACCGCCGCCTCGCCGCCAGCCTTCACGTTCATCACGCGCTTGCCGGACTTGGTCTGCGCCACGCAATCGTCTTCGCTGACGATGAAGCCGTGGCCCGTGGTGGATGCCACCAGCAGCTTGCGGCCGCTGATGAACGGGAACATCTGGACCAGATCGGATTCCGGCGGCAGGTCGATGAACGTGCGGATCGCTTCGCCATTGCCGCGCCCACCGGGGAGCCTGGAGCAATCCAGCGTGAAGAAACGGCCGTCGGTGGCAAAGATCATCAGCTTGTCGGTCGTCTGCGCATGGACCCAGAAACGGCTGCGGTCGCCTTCGCGATACTTCACATCGTCGGATTCTTCGACATGTCCCTTGAACGACCGTATCCAACCCTTCTCCGAGCAGACGACCGTGATGGGCTCTTTCTCCACCGCGGATTCGATGCTCGCTGCTTCTTCCGCCAGTGTCGAAACCTTCGCGATCTCGCTGGCTTCCGCGATCTTGGTGCGGCGCTTGCCGAGTTCGGTCTTGAGGCCGAATTTCGCGTCGATCTCCCTCATCTCGGAGATCAGCCTCTCGTCCTTCAATTTCTCGGAGCCAAGAAGCTTCTTCAGATCCTTCTGCTCCTTGGAGAGGTTGTCGTGCTCGCGGCGGATTTCCATTTCCTCGAGCTTGCGCAAGGACCTGAGGCGCATGTTGAGGATGGCTTCGGCCTGCGTCTCGGTGAGCTTGAACGTCTTGATCAGCTTCGGCTTGGGCTCGTCTTCGTTGCGGATGATCTTGATGACCTTGTCGAGGTCCAGATAGACGATCAGATAGCCCTCGAGGATATCGAGCCGCGCGGCGATCTTCTCCAGCCTATGCCTGGAGCGGCGCTCCAGCACGTCGCGGCGGTGATTGATGAAGGCCGTCAGCGCATCCTTCAGGCTCATCACGCGCGGGATAAGGCCACTATCCAGCACGTTCATGTTGAGCGAGATGCGGCTCTCCAGATCGCTCTGCCGGAACAGCTGCTCCATCAGGATGTCCGGCTCGACCGCGCGGCTCTTGGGCACCAGGACCAACCGGATGTCTTCGGCGCTTTCGTCGCGGATGTCGTCCAATAGAGGCAGCTTCTTCTGCTCGATGAGCTCCGCGATGCGTTCGATCAGCTTGGCCTTCTGCACCTGGTAGGGAATCTGGTCGACGACGATCTGATAGACGCCGCGCGCGCCCTCTTCCTTCTGCCAGCGTGCGCGCACGCGGAACGAGCCGCGGCCCGTCTTGTAGGCTTCCTCGATGGACTCCTTGCTGTCCATCAGGATGCCGCCGGTCGGGAAGTCCGGGCCCTTCACGAATTTCAGCAAGGTGGAGTCGCGCGTGTTCGGGTTTTCGATCAGCGCGACGGTCGCGGCGCACAGCTCGCCCAGATTGTGCGGCGGGATGTTGGTTGCCATGCCGACGGCGATGCCGCTCGACCCGTTGGCGAGAAGGTTTGGGAATGCCGCCGGCATGACCGATGGTTCGCGATCCGCGCCGTCATAGTTCGGCTTGAAGTCGATCGCGTCCTCGTCGAGCCCGTCCATCAGGAGCTCGGCGGCTTCGGTCATGCGCGCTTCGGTGTAGCGGTAGGCGGCGGCGCTATCGCCGTCGATGTTGCCGAAATTGCCCTGCCCGTCCACCAGCGGGTAGCGCGTGGCGAAGTCCTGCGCGAGGCGCACCATCGCGTCGTAGATCGCCTGGTCGCCATGCGGATGGAACGCGCCCATCACGTCGCCCACGATCTTTGCGCATTTCTTGAACGCACCTTCCGGGTCAAGCCGCAACAGCCGCATGCCATAGAGGATGCGGCGGTGAACCGGCTTCAGCCCATCGCGGGCATCGGGCAGCGCGCGCTGGGTGATGGTGGACAGCGCATAGGCCAGGTAGCGCTGCGAAAGCGCCTCGGAAAGGCCTTCGGGATGGATGTCGTCAACAACGGGTGCGGGTGGTTGCTTGGCCATGTGGGCTTCTTATTCCGATTCGCGATAACTCAGTTCCGCCAAACGCAATCGCGCAGGCGGCAGATCTTTTCCATGTGGCCGAAGCACGCGCTCCAGCAGGAAATGCGCGGTCAGCTTCAGGCCGGCGGTGATGTCGGCGGGGGTGGGATCGGCGTTCTGCGACCCCAGCAGGAATTGCGGGAGCGCCAGCAACCGCTCCTTGTAGGGCGCAGCGGCGGCGCGCGATACGGCGCGTCCGGATTTCGGCGAGACATATTCCAGTTCGTCCACCTCGCCGGTCGCCGCGCATTGTGACAGATCGAGGCCGAAGCCGAGTTCATCCAGCAGCCCCAACTCCCAGCGCACATAGAGGGGGCCCCAATGTGCAAAGTCCTCCTGCGTCATCGCATCGAGCAGGACTTCACCCGCCTCGAACACAGATTGATGCGCCTCGCGTTCCGGAAGCGACGCCGACACGACCGCGACAAAGGCATTGAGGCCCGCCAGTGCCGCGCGGCTCTCTATCAGATGGCCGGCGCGCGCGCGCATAGGTTCGGCGGTGAAATTCCCCAAATGCTCGTTCAGCCGCGCGCGCCACAAAAGATGAACGGAGTTTCCCGGCTGAAGCGTTGGCCGGGTCTTCCGCGAAGTCCCGCCGCGCACCAGCCCGGCGTGGCGGCCATGTGCGCGTGTCAAGGTCTCCAGGATGGCGCTGGTTTCGCCATGCGCGCGGACCGACAGCACGATGGCGTCGTCAGACCATTCCATGCCACGATCCGGGTATTCTATAAAAACGCATGGTGTCGTTTATCACAGGGAGAATGCGGAATGCGAACGATCCTGATCGCCGGCGCGCTGACGCTGACGGCAACGATGGCGAACGCATCTTCGGAAAGCGCCTGGAACCTGCTGGACCGCACAGCACACGCCGAATGTGCGCGGCAGATCAAGGTTCTGGCGGCCAACGCCCGCGTTTCGCGCAGCATCGGGCGCGTGACCGGCATTGGCGGGGGTGGCGACCTTTATTACGCACTGATGCTCAGGGGCAAACAGGGCGGAGCAGAAACCCGCTGGCTGTGCCTTTACGACAAGCACGCGAAGAAGGCGCAGGCGCGCGAGATCACGGATTAACTCTCGTCGCTGGGATATTCCAGGCCCAGCGTCGAGTAATGCGCGCGGTCCTCGGCCCAGTTCTCGCTCACCTTCACGAACAGGAACAGGTGCACGCGGTGGCCGAAGATCTCTTCCATCTCCGTGCGCGCCAGTTCGCCGATCTTCTTGATCGTCGCCCCGCCCTTGCCCAGCACGATCGCCTTCTGCCCCTCGCGCTGCACGAAGATGGTCTGGTCGATCTTGACCGAGCCGTCCTTGCGCTCTTCCCACTTCTCGGTTTCCACAGCCGTCGCGTAGGGCAGCTCATCATGCAGGCGCAGATAGATCTTCTCGCGCGTGATTTCCGCCGCCAGCAGGCGTGAAGGAATGTCCGCCGCCTGGTCGGCGGGATAGAGCCACGGGCCTTCGGGCATCTTGCCCGCCACCCACTCCGCGACGTCGCCGACCGCCTCGCCCTTCAGCGCGGAGATCAGGAACACCTGCTCGAAGATGCCCTCGGCATTCAGCTTTTCCATGAGCGGCAAAAGATCGGCCCGCTTCATGCCATCGATCTTGTTGATCACCAGCGCCGCTTTGCGTCCGGCCTTCTTCAATCCTTCGATAATGGCTTCCGTATCGCGGGCGGAAATGCCTTTCGGATCGGCCGCCAGATCCTGCGCATCCACGATCAGGATTACCGCATCGGCATCGCCCGCGCCGGCCCAGGCGGAGTTGACCATGGCGCGGTCGAGGCGGCGCTTGGGCTTGAAGATGCCCGGCGTATCGACAAACACGATCTGCGTGTCGCCGCGCATCGCCACGCCGCGCACCGGCATGCGCGTGGTCTGAACCTTCTGCGTGACGATGGAGACTTTCGAGCCCACCAGCGCGTTCACCAGCGTGGATTTTCCGGCATTCGGTGCGCCGATGATCGCGGCGAAACCGCAACGTTGTTTTCCCTGCGTCACTTCTGTTCCAGTTTTGCGAGCATCGCGCGGGCCGCGGCCTGTTCCGCTTCGCGCTTCGAACCGCCCTCGCCTGTTACGGACTCTTGCCCGGCAACGCTGACTTCCACCGCGAAGCGCGGGGCATGGTCCGGTCCTTCGCGCTTGATAAGCCTGTAGACGGGCGCGGCGCCACCCTTTTTTGCCTGCGACCATTCCTGCAGCGCCGTCTTGGCGTCGCGCATGTCGCGGCCGAGGCCCGAAAACTGCTCTTCCCAATTCTTCTCGATGAAAGCCCGCGCCACCGCGAAGCCGCCATCGAGATAAAGAGCGGCGATCACCGCTTCGCAGCCCCCCGCCAATATGGCCGCTTTCTTGCGCCCGCCGCTGGCGATCTCCGATTGGGCGAGGACCAGGAATTCGCCCAGCCCCACTTTCTCGGCCGCGCGCGCGCAGGCTTCGCTGCGGACCAGCGCGTTCAACTTGAGCGCCAGGATGCCTTCCGGATCTTGAGGAAAGAGGTGATGCAGCTTCTCGGCGATCACCAGCCCCAGCACCCGGTCGCCCAGGAACTCCAGCCGCTCGTTGGAGACAACACTGCTGGCGCTCGCATGGGTCAGCGCGCGCGCGAGAAGATCCTTGTCCCTGAAGCTGTGACCGAGGCGGGCTTCGAGTTCGCTCAAGGCGTCAGTCGATGAAGGTGAACAGCCGCGAATAGCGGACCGCCCAGGGCCATTTCCAGAATTCCCAGATATGCGCGCTGCCATCGGTGGAGAAGAAGCGCAATTCGGCCTTGCCGACAAGGTTCTCGGCCGGAACGAAGCCCACCGAGCCCCGGCTGTCGTCGGAATTGTCCCGATTGTCGCCCATCATGAAGTAATGGCCCGCCGGCACGATGAAGACGTCGGTGTTGTCTGCGGGGCCGTCGGAATAGCGGTCGAGCGTGAGATAGGATTTTCCGTTCGGCAGCGTCTCGCGGAATTGCGGCACGTGATAGGTGATGCCGTCGACGCTCTCGACATAGTCCTGCACGCGCACGCGCGGCACGACCTTGTCGTTGATGTAGAGCCGGTCACTGATCATCTGGATGCGGTCGCCCGGCAGGCCGATCACGCGCTTGATGAAATCGGTGCTCGTGTCGCGCGGGTACTTGAACACCACCACGTCGCCGCGCCTGGGATCGGAACCGAAGACGCGCCCGGAGAACGGGCCAAGCCCGAACGGGAAGGAATAGCGGCTGTAGCCATAGGCGAACTTCTCGACGAAGAGATAGTCGCCGATCAGCAGCGTGCCTTCCATCGAAGCCGACGGGATGTTGAACGGCTGGAACAGGAAGGTGCGGATGACGAGCGCGATGAGCAGCGCATAGACGACGGTCTTCACCGTCTCGATCCAGCTTTCGCCTTCCGCCTTTGCGGGCGCGACGGGAGCATCGTTTTCCGGTCGCGGTTCGATCGCCGCCTCGGCGGCAGGCGCCACCGGCTCCGGAGATGCCGGGGCGGCGTCCACCGGTCCATGCGCGCCCTCGGTTTCGCTCGGCGTATGGTCCGCGGCCAGAATTTTCGGATCGTTCATGGAAAGTTATCGCGCTCGGGATCGGAGGGGTCAGAAGGAACCGGAGGGGGGCCGCAAGGTCAAGGCGGAACCCGGTTTTATGCTTTATTGGCCGAATTCTGCGGCGATATGGCCACAGCCGAAATAATGACAATGGCCTGCGCCAGCGGGAAATCGTCGGTGATGGTCAGATCGATGACGGGCTCGTAACCCGCGGGCGTGATGTCGTGCAGGCGTTTCAACGCGCCGCCGGTGAGTTTCATGCTCGGCTTGCCGCCAGGCAGATTGACCACGCCCATGTCGCGCCAGAACACGCCCTTGCGAAGTCCGGTCCCCAGCGCCTTCGAACACGCCTCCTTCGCAGCGAAGCGCTTGGCATAGCTTGCGGCGCGTTGCGCGCGCTTGTCCGACTTCGCCTTCTCGACATCGGTGAAGATGCGGTTGAGGAAGCGATCGCCAAACCGCGCGATGGATTTGTCCACGCGGCGGATGTCGATGAGGTCGGAACCGAGGCCTATGATCACTTGCGTGCCTCATCCATGAGCAAGCGCATGCGTCTAATAGATGCTTCCAGCCCCACGAAGATCGCTTCGCCGATCAGGAAATGGCCGATGTTGAGTTCACGGATTTCGGGAATGGCCGCGATGGGTTTCACGTTGTCGTAAGTCAGGCCGTGACCGGCATGGACTTCCAGCCCGATGGAGGCTCCGTAGGCTGCCGCATCGCGCACTTTTTCCAAAAGCTGCGCTTCCTTCTTCCGGTCACCGGCGAATCCGGCTTCGGCATAGGCGCCGGTATGCAATTCGACCACCGGCGCGCCGAGCGCCTTGCTCGCGTCGAGCTGCGCGCGGTCGGGCTCGATGAACATGGAGACGCGGATCTTCGCGTTGCCCAGCGAACGCACCAGCGGCGCAAGGCGATTGTGCTGACCGGCGGCGTCGATGCCGCCTTCCGTGGTACGCTCCTCGCGCTTTTCGGGAACGATGCAGGCCGCGTGCGGCTTCGCCTTCAGCGCGATGGCGACCATCTCGTCCGTCGCCGCCATTTCGAAATTGAGCGGAATCTTGAGCCCGCGTGAAAGCTTCTCGATGTCTTCGTCGGAGATATGCCTGCGATCCTCGCGCAAATGCGCCGTGATGCC
>DATIVW010000288.1:0-2577 GCA_035465595.1 Rhizomicrobium sp.
TGCGCTGTTCTTCTCGGCGGACGCAAAGGAAGACCGCGCGGCGAAGATCGCGGGCCTCGCGCGCACGCGGCTGGGCAACGAGCTCAAGCTGATCGAAGAGAACGTCTTCAAGTTCTGCTGGGTGGTGGACTACCCGATGTATGAGTGGAACGAGGACGAGAAGATGATCGACTTCTCGCACAACCCGTTCTCCATGCCGCAATATGACCGCGAGAAGTTCCTGGCGTTCAGCTCGGACGACAAGGACGAGATCCTGAAGCTCAAGGTCTTCCAGTACGACATCGTCTGCAACGGTTACGAAATGCTCTCCGGCGCGATCCGCAACCGCGATCCGGAAGTGATGCTCAAGGCGTTCGAAATCGCCGGCCATGGCCGCAACGAGACGGAAGCCAAGTTTGGCGGCATGCTCAACGCGTTCCGCTACGGCGCGCCGCCGCACGGCGGCCTCGCGGTCGGTCTGGAGCGCGTCGTCATGCTGCTCGCAGGCGAAGAGAATATCCGCGAAGTCACCATGTTCCCGCTGACCCAGCAGGGGCAGGACCTCCTGATGGGCGCGCCGAGCGAAGTGACGCAAAAGCAGCTCAAGGAGCTGCACATCCGCGTGGTGATGCCGGAGCAGAAGTGAGGTGAGCTGGATCGTTCAGAACATCCACTGGATCCTGATCGTTTCCGGACTCGCCACCTTCGGCATATTCCCGATGATCTTCGCCCCGCGCTGGGGCTTCAAGACGCTGTTCGGCGAAGATGTGGCCGCGCCGTCGGCCGTTCTGGTCGCGCGCAGCTGGGCATCGATGATTGCCGCGAGCGGGCTGATGCTCGTCTATGCGGCCTGGCATGCGGAGGTTCGGCTGCCGGTGCTGCTGTTCTCCATCGTGGGCAAGACCGGATTCGTCCTGCTCACGCTTTCGGATCTGAAGCGCACGCGGAAACAGTTCGCGCTGCCCGTCGCCATCGGCGACGGTGTCATCGTGCTGCTGCTGGCGTGGTATCTGCTCGCCACCCGCTAGCGCTGGTATTTGAATTGCAGATCAAGGGGGGGTACCGCCCCCCTGGTTCTTCTCCCAAGCCCTCGATCTGCGCCACGTTCTGACAATTGGCGCGCAAAATGCGCCGGCAGAAAAACCGCGGCTTTCGCAGGGGGTTTGAGCTCCGGGCGAAATTCGAGAATTGGCAGTCTTGTACACTTTGACCGTCACGGTTTCAAGGAAATTATGGATGCCAATAGGATCAACATAAGTATCTAATATAAAAAAGAAAAAAGCCGCCGAACTTGCGCACGGCGGCCTTCGACAGGAAAAGATTTTTGTTTAGTTCAGCTTGGACGAAAGGTCCTTGAGGCTCTGCTCAACCAGCGCGCCGGCGCGTTTCTCGTCGAGACGGGCGGCGATGAGCTTCTCGGCGGCAGCGGCTGCGGCATCAGCCGCGAGCGCGCGGATCTCGGCCATCGCGGCGGCTTCGGCCTGGGCGATCTTGTCCTGCGCCTGCTTGGCCCTGCGCTCGATCTGCGCGGCGAGGGCGGTGCGCATCTCGGCGGCGATGCGTTCCGCATCGGCGCGCGCCTCATCGACGATGGCGGCCGCTTCGGTTTCGGCGTTCGCGGACTTGCGCTTGTAATCGGCGAGCAGTGCTTCGGCCTCGGCCCGCAGACGCGCGGCTTCGTCCAGCTCGGCCTTGATGGCAAGTGCGCGGTCGTCAAGCAGCTTGCCGATCATCTTCGGCGCGCCGGCATACAGGAACACGCCGATCATCGCGACAAAACCGACGGCAACCCAGAATTCGCTGTTGGCGAGGATTTCCATGGTCAGTTCCCCGCCTTGACGGCGGCCGCCGCGTCTTCCGCCGAAACGGTTTCGCCGGTGAGGCGCGTCACGATCTCGATCGCCGCGGCTTGCGCGGCGGCCGTCATCGAGGTGCGGGCCTCCGCGCGCATCGCCTGGATGCGGGCTTCGGCTGCGACAGTGGCTTCATGCGCCTTGGCTTCGGCATCGGCTTTCGCCTTGTCGATCTCCGAACCAATCCGCTTGCGGGTTTCCTCCGCATGCGCATTGGCCTTGGCGCGCGCCGCAGCCAGCGCCGTCTGGTAGGCGGCGGAGGCGGCTTCGGCATCGCTGCGATGCTTCTGCGCCTCTGCGATGTCGCCGTTGATCTTGTTGCGGCGGGTGGTAATGACGCCGTTTATGCGCGGCCCGGCAACGCGCCAGACCACCACGAACAGGAAGGCGAACGTCACCACGAGCCAGAAGATCTGGCTGGGGAACGTCGTCGTGTCGAACGGCGGGAAACCGCCCGATCCCTCGTGGGAAGCGGGCTGCTCCGTCGATGCGTTCATGGAGCCGGCGTCGATCATCAGGCGATTACGTGAACAGGATGATCAGTGCGATCACGAGACCGAACAGGCCCGTGGCTTCGCACAGCGCGAAGCCGAGGAGCAGGTTCGTCGTCTGCGTGGCGGCGGCACCCGGATTGCGCAGCGCGCCCGAGAGGTAGCTGCCGAACACGTTGCCGATGCCGATACCGGCGCCGACGAGAGCGATACAGGCAAGGCCGGCACCGATCATTTTCGCTGCTGCAAGTTCC
>DATIVW010000289.1:0-15506 GCA_035465595.1 Rhizomicrobium sp.
GCGTCCTGCGCATCGGAATTGCAGCGCACGGTGGAAGCGGTGTGCAACGCCTCTCGGTTTTCGTGGATCAGCAACGGCCGCTTCAAGGGCGGCTGGACGACACGGCATTACGGCGAGCCGCAGATGGGCGTGCATGCGATCCAGCTGGAACTGGCGTGCCGCGGCTACATGGAAGATCCGGCGAAGATCTCCGACAAGAACTGGCCGGCGCCGTATGACGAAACGCGCGCCAGCGAGATGCGCAAGTGCCTCTATGCCATTCTCGACGGCTGCATCAGGTTCGCCGACACCGGTCATGCCTATGGCGCCGCTCCCGCGCTGACGCCGGAGCCCGTCCACAGCCGGTAAGTGGCATCCCCCGCCGCGCTATGACAAAGTGCGCCCGCATTTTCCGCGAGCACACGCATGACACGCCTCGACAACACCCGCCACATCCGCGCCGCGCACGGCACCGGGCTTTCCGCAAAAAGCTGGCTCACCGAAGCGCCCCTGCGCATGCTGATGAACAATCTCGATGCCGAGGTGGCGGAGCGGCCGGAAGAGCTGGTCGTCTATGGCGGTATCGGCCGCGCCGCGCGCGACTGGGAATCCTTCGATCGCATCGTGGCTGCGCTGAAGCGCCTGGAACCCGATCAGTCGCTGCTGGTGCAGTCGGGAAAGCCGGTCGGGATCTTTCGCACGCATGCCGATGCGCCGCGCGTGCTCATCGCCAATTCCAACCTCGTGCCGCATTGGGCGACGTGGGACAAGTTCCATGAGTTGGATCGCAAAGGCCTGATGATGTACGGCCAGATGACGGCCGGATCGTGGATCTATATCGGCAGTCAGGGCATCGTTCAGGGCACTTACGAAACCTTCGCCGAGATGGGCCGGCGGCACTTCAATGGCGATCTGCGCGGGCGCTGGATTCTGACCGCGGGCCTCGGCGGCATGGGAGGCGCACAGCCGCTGGCGGCGGTGATGGCGGGCGCCTGCATGCTGGCCATCGAGTGCCAGCCGTCGCGTATCGAGATGCGCCTGAAAACGAAATATCTCGATTATCAGGCGAAGACGCTGGACGAAGCGCTGGAGATGATCCGGCGCGCCTGCAAGGAGAAGAAGGCGATCTCCGTCGGCCTGCTCGGCAACGCGGCGGAGATTCTGCCAGAAATGGTCAAGCGCGGCATCAGGCCGGATGCCGTGACGGACCAGACATCCGCGCATGATCCCATCAACGGCTATCTGCCCGCGGGCTGGACGCTGGACGAATGGCAGAAGAAACGCGAAAGCGATCCCAAGGCCGTGGAGCACGCGGCGAAGGAAAGCATGGTGGCGCATGTTCGCGCGATGCTGGACTTCCACCGCATGGGCATTCCCGTGGTCGATTACGGCAACAACATCCGCCAGATGGCGCTGGAAGAAGGTCTGAAAGACGCGTTCGATTTTCCCGGCTTCGTGCCGGCCTACATCCGCCCACTGTTTTGCCGCGGCATCGGTCCGTTCCGCTGGGCCGCGCTCTCCGGCGATCCGGAAGACATCTACAAGACCGACCAGAAGATGAAAGAGCTGTTGCCGAACGACAGGCACCTTCACAACTGGCTCGACATGGCGCGCGAGCGCATCAAGTTCCAGGGCCTGCCTGCACGCATCTGCTGGATCGGTCTGGGCGATCGGCATCGCGCGGGCCTCGCGTTCAACGAGATGGTGGCCCGCGGCGAACTGAAGGCACCTGTGGTCATCGGACGTGATCATCTGGATAGCGGCTCCGTCGCCTCGCCCAACCGCGAAACCGAATCGATGATGGATGGCAGCGATGCCGTGTCCGACTGGCCGCTGCTCAATGCGCTGCTCAACTGCGCGTCCGGCGCGACCTGGGTGTCCATCCATCACGGCGGCGGCGTCGGCATCGGCTATTCGCAGCATGCGGGCATGGTGATCGTGGCCGACGGGACGCCGGAAGCGGCGAAGCGGCTGGAACGTGTGCTGTGGAACGACCCGGCTTCGGGCGTCATGCGCCATGCCGATGCCGGCTATGACATCGCCATCGACTGCGCCCGTTCACACAAGCTTGATCTGCCGTCGCTCGCCTGAAGCCCTCTCCCCCTTTAAGGGGGAGAGGGTTGGGTGAGGGGGCGTTGCCGCGCGCACGCCGCTGCAGACATATCGCAAGACTGAAACACCCCCTCACCCTGCCCTCTCCCCCGCTGCGCGAGGGAGAGGGGAACTTTGGAGGGCTCTGTGAAAAAGTTTTTGCTTTTCGTCTTCGCGACGACGTTGCTCGCCACGCCTGCCCTCGCGGATCACCGCGCGGTCATCACGCGGCAGGAACAGCAGATGGTCGATGCCGTTGCCGCCGGCAACGTGGCGGTGTGGGACAAGTATCTGGACGCGGGCGTGATCTACGCCGAGGAAGACGACAGCTACAAGGGCAAGGCGGAGATGCTCAAGGAGATCCGTCCGCTGCCGAAGGGCCTTGGCGGCAATATCAAGGTCGTGCTCCTTTCCTATCACGAAGACGGCGACACGGCGGTCGCGCTCTTCCGCCAGGTCGAGACCGAGCACTATTTCGGCCAGACCATCCATGCGAACTATCTCACCAACACGACGTGGAAGAAGCGCGCCGATGGCTGGAAGCAGATCGAGGGGCAGGTGCTGGCCGAACGCACCGATCCGCCGTCCATCGCGCTGCCCGCAGTGGACCTACAGAAATTCGCCGGCACCTACAGGCTCAAGGACTCCGAGCCCACCTATGTGCTGTCGGTGGCGGATGGAAAGCTGATGGGCGCGCGCAATGGCCATCCCGCGGCGGAATGGAAGGCGGAGACCCGCGACGTGTTCTTCATTCCCGGCGACAACCGAATCCGCAAGATCTTCCAGTACGACGCGTCCGGCAAAGTCACCGGCTTCATCGAGCGCCGCGAAAGCTGGGACATCGTGTGGGAGAAGACGGGCTAGCGCACCCTTGTGCCGGTAAACGGATTGAAGCCTGCCTGCGCCAGCGCTACCCATGCCAGTGCCGCCAGGTGCGGCAGGTGGAAATAGGCGCGCTGGCGTGAGACTTCCACCGCGCCGTCGAAGCCGGTGGGCAAGGCATCGACATCGGTGGCGAAATAGGAACCGTCCGGCGCGCGGTTCTTTTCAGTGGCTGCGAGAAGGCCTCCCGCATCGCGGCCCACGAGCTTCTGCAGCAGCGCCACCTGCGCGGTGCCTTCGGTCCACACGCCGCCTTTCGCAGCGCCGTAGGCATAGCCGCCGCCCACGGCCACTTGCGTGTGCAGCGTATCCATCATGGCTGCATATCTGTTCGCGAAGCCCGGCAGCGCGAGCAGCGGCCAGACCTGCGCATCGAGCGCCAGCGTGGTGTTGCGCGCCTTGCTGTCCTCCGCCATGCCGGCGTCGAGACAGGCGCAGTGCGGATTCCACATGGCAGCGACAAAAGCAGACGCGATCTTCGCCTGCTTGCGCCAATGCGCGTCACCGGTCGCGGCCGCAAGCTGGGTGAAGGCAGCGGCAAGATCGGTGTTGTGCTCGGTCGATTTCCAGCGGTTGACCTGTGGCTTCGGCTGGTCGCCGAAAGTGCCGCCCATGAATCCCTGCGGTGGCCGGCTGTCATAGGTCTGCTCCACCCAACTTGCGACTTGCAGCGCGGCATCGCGATAACGCACATCGTGGCTGTCGCGATAGAGCGCCAGCAGCGCGAGCATCGCCCACGCCTGGTTGCCGGTGTCGCTGGCCACCTGATACGGGTCCTCGACCCAGCGGTTCTCCTTCGCGTCCCACCAGCCGGCGACCTTGGCAGGCGTCTCGCCGGCAGCGCCCGTCTGATAGGCATTGCGCAGCCGCCCGTCATGCCACGCCGGATCGTGGTGAAGCGCGAAGACGATGGCATCGCCGATCCGCCGCGCAACCTTCGCATCGCCGCAACCGATTAGCGCAATGGCAGCCACCGCGTTGTCATAAAGATAGGCGTTGCCCTTGAGCGGCACGATCGAGGCCGTGGGATAGCTGCCGAGAAACACCGGCCCTGCCGGCGCTTTCGCCATCTGTGCCTCGAGCGTCGTGCAGGGGGGCTCCGCAGCGTGCGCGGCAGACGCAAACAATGCGGCAAGGAGAAATGCCGCGAGCCGCATTCAGCCCAGCGCCTGGTCCAGATCGGCGATGAGGTCGTCCGCATCCTCCACGCCGCAGGACAGGCGAACCAGCGCGTCGGAAATTCCGAGCACCTCGCGCTTGTCCGCCGGGATCGAGGCGTGGGTCATGATCGCCGGATGCTCGATCAGGCTTTCGACGCCGCCGAGCGATTCGGCCAGCGTGAACAGCTTGCAGCGTTCGAGGAAGCGGCGCGTGCCGGCAAGATCGCGCTTCAGCACCACGGTCACGATGCCGCCGAAGGCCGACATCTGCGCTTTCGCCAGCTTGTGCTGCGGATGGCTTTCGAGGCCGGGATAGAAGACCGTGGTCACGTCCTTCCGCGCCTCCAGCCAGCGCGCGATCTTCAGCGCGTTCGAGCAGTGCCGTTCCATGCGTAGCGCCAAGGTCTTCAGTCCGCGCAACGCGAGGAAGGAATCGAAGGGACCCTGGATCGCGCCGACCGCGTTGTGCAGGAAGGTCAGCCGGTCGGCCAGGTCCTTGTTGTCGCCGACCACCGCACAACCACCGACGATGTCGGAATGACCGTTGAGATATTTCGTCGTGGAGTGCACGACGATGTCGATGCCCTGCTCCAACGGCCGCTGCGTAGAGGGCGAAGCGAAGGTGTTGTCCGACGCCGTGATGATGCCGCGCTTCTTCGCAAGGCTTGCGATGCCCGCAAGATCGGCCAGCCGCAGCAGTGGATTTGTGGGCGTTTCCACCCAGATCATCTTCGTGTTCGACTTTATCGCCTTCTCGACATTTCCAAGATCGCTCATGTCCACGAAATCGAAGCCGAGCCCCGCGCTGCGCTTCCTCACCTTGTCGAACAGGCGGAACGAGCCGCCATAGAGGTCGTCGCTGGCAATGACGTGCGCGCCGCTGTCCAGCAGTTCCAGCACGGTCGAGATCGCCGCGAGACCCGACGCGAAGGCGTAGCCGTGCTCGCCCGATTCCAGATCGGCGACGCAACGCTCGAAGGCCTGCCGCGTGGGGTTCTGCGAGCGGGAATATTCGTAGCCCTTGTGAACGCCCGGCGATTCCTGCGCGTAAGTGCTGGTGGCGTAGATCGGCACCATCACCGCGCCGGTGGTGGGATCGGGATGCTGGCCCGCATGGATCGTGCGCGTGGCGAAGGCGAGGCGGTTCTTGCCGTCTGTCATTTGGTCAGTCTCAGGTGGTTGATGAGGTCGATGCGGGTGATGAGCCCCACGAACTTGTCGTTGTCGCAGACGATGGCGACTTCGTTGCGCTCGAAGATCGGCGGCAGCTTCTCCATCGGATCGTTGACCTGCACGGTCTTCAGCCGCGCCGTCATGGCGCAGCGCACCGGGTCCTTGAACTGCTGCGCGCGGAACTGGTCATGCCCTTCGACATGGGCGAGGATGTCGTGCTCGTCGAGGATGCCGACGATCCTGCCATCCATGACCACGGGAAGCTGCGAGACGTCGTTTGCGCGCATGCGGTTGTAGGCGACCATCAGCGTGTCGTCCGGCCCGACGGTAACCGTGCCGCCGGTGTCGTGCGTGCGCGCGATGAGATCGGAGAGATTGCCTTTCAGGTTGCGGCTGGAAAGGCCCTGCTCGATCACCCAGTAGTCATTGTAGACCTTGGAGAGATATTTGTTGCCGTTGTCGGGAACGAGCGTGACGACGCGCTTGGGGGTCGTCTGCTCGCGGCAATAGCGCAGCGCGCCGGCCAGCAAGGTGCCCGATGACGAGCCGCCAAGGATGCCCTCTTTCGAAAGCAGTTCGCGCGCCGTCTCGATGCTTTCCTTGTCGCTGATCGCATAGGCCGTCTTGACGAGGTCCAGGTCACAATTGGGCGGGATGAAATCCTCGCCGATGCCTTCGATGGTCCATGAACCGGGCTCGATCATCTTCCCGGTCTTGATCAGCGGCGCGAGGATGGATCCCACGGGATCGGCGAGCACGATCTCGGTCTGCGGCGAAACTCTTTTGAAGAAGCGGCCGATGCCCGTCATCGTGCCGCCGCTGCCCACGCCCACGACCACCGCGTCCACCTTGTGATCGAGCTGCTCCCAGATCTCCGGCGCGGTGCCGTCTTCATGCGCCTTGGGGTTCGCGGGGTTGGCGAACTGGTTCACATAGAATGCTCCGGTTTCCTCCGCGATGCGCTGAGCCATGTCCTGGTAATAATCGGGATGGCCCTTGCCGACGTCCGAGCGCGTGATGCGCACGTCGACGCCGAGCGCGCGCAAGTGCTGGATCTTCTCGCGCGCCATCTTGTCCGGCACGACGAGGATAAGCTTGTAGCCCTTGAGGATGCCCACCTGCGCGAGGCCAAGGCCGGTGTTGCCGGCGGTGGCTTCGATGATGAGGCCGCCGGGCTTGAGCTTGCCGTCCTTCTCCGCGGCTTCGATCATGGATTTGCCGATGCGGTCCTTGATGGAGCCGCCGGGGTTCTGATTCTCCAGCTTCACGAAAAGCCGGCAGGGGCCCGTGTCGAAGTGGGTCAGCTCCACCATAGGCGTGTTGCCGATCAGCTCGAGTGCGGATTTCACGGGTTTGGGCGGATGAATCTGTGTCATGGGGAGGCGATTTCTGTGTTCGCTTTGCGCCGCGAAGATAGCCCCGCGCATGGGTGCAAAGCCACCGGCGCCAACGCAATTAAAAGCCGCTTTCGCCGCTGTATTTGTTCGGGAATTTCCGCTATCCCGCTGGGCTCGCTATGATTATCCGTCAGCCTGAAACGAGGGCCATTTGCGCGACATCCTGAAGGAACTCGAACGCAAGATTCTCTGGCTCTCCGCCTGGACGATTCACAACGCCAATCACCTGCGCGCCGAGGAGGATGCGGTGAAGGTGGGCGGGCATCAGGCGTCGAGCGCGTCGATGAACGCGATCCTGACGGCGCTCCACTTCGCGGTGCTGAAACCGGAAGACCGCGTGGCGGTGAAACCGCATGCCTCGCCGGTGTTCCACGCCATCCAATACCTGATGGGCCTGCAGACGCGCGAGAAGCTGGAAGCCTTCCGTGCCTTCGGCGGCGCGCAGAGCTATCCGTCGCGCACCAAGGATGTGGACGACGTGGACATCTCCACCGGCTCGGTGGGATTGGGCGTGGCGATGACGGCGTTCGCTTCGCTGACGCAGGATTATCTCGCGGCGAAGAATTTGATCGACGCGAGCAAGCTTGGCCGCTTCATCGCCCTCGTCGGCGACGCGGAGATGGACGAAGGCAACATCTTCGAATGCCTGCTCGAAGGCTACAAGCATTCGCTGCGCAACACCTGGTGGATCATCGACTACAACCGCCAGAGCCTGGACGGCGTGATCCGCGAAGGATTGAAGCCGAAATTCGAAAGCGTGTTCCGCGCCTGCGGCTGGGATGTGGTGACGCTCAAATACGGGCGCATGATGGAAGCCGCCTTCGCGCGGCCCGGCGGCGAGCAGTTGCGCGACTGGATCGACAACGCGCCGAACGATCTCTACTCCGCCCTTACCTTCCAGGGCGGCAAGGCGTGGCGCGCAAGGCTGCATGCCGATCTCGACCGGCAGTCACCGGCGGGGCGGTTGATCGATTCCTATGACGACGAGCAATTGTCGGCGCTGATGTGCAATCTCGGAGGGCATGACATCGACCTGCTGGTGGAGACGTTCAACAGCATCGATCATGACCGGCCTGTCTGCTTCATCGCCTACACCATCAAGGGCATGGGGCTGCCGCTGGCGGGCCACAAGGACAATCATTCCGGCCTGATGACTCTCAGGCAGATGGAAGAATTCCGCGCGCGTATGAAAGTGCGCGAAGGCCACGAATGGGATCTGTTCGAAGGGCTGGAGCACAGCGAGACCGAGCTGAAGGCGTTTCTCGCCGGCGTGCCGTTCTACAGGAACGGCCGCCGCCGCTTCGACGCCGCCTATGTCGAGCCACCGAAGGAATTGCCGCTGCCGACGGCCGAGGAAATGTCCACGCAGGAAGGCTTCGGTCGCATCCTGTTCGACTTGGCGCGCGAGCAGACGGAGTTCGCCAGCCGCGTAGTGACCACATCACCGGACGTGACGGTCTCCACAAACATGGGCGGCTGGGTGAACCGGCGCGGCGTGTTCGACCGCAGCGAGGGCGCGGACCGTTTCAAGGAAGAGAAGATCGCGTCCACCTATCGCTGGACGCAAGGGCCGAGCGGGCAGCATCTGGAGCTGGGCATCGCGGAGAACAACCTCTTCATCGCGCTGGCAGCGCTCGGCCTGTCGCATTCGCTGTTCGGCCAGCGGCTCATTCCCATCGGCACGCTCTACGACCCCTTCATCGCGCGCGGCCTCGATGCGCTGAATTATGCCTGCTATCAAAACGCGCGCTTCATTCTGGTGGCGACGCCCAGCGGCATCACGCTGGCGCCGGAGGGTGGCGCGCATCAATCCATCGGCACGCCATTGATCGGCATGGCGCAGGACGGCCTCGCAAGCTTCGAGCCCGCTTTCGTGGACGAGCTCGCCGAGATCATGCGCTGGTCCTTCGATTACGTTCAGAGAGACGGCAATGACGAGAAATCCACTGGATGGCTGCGCGATGAGACCGGAGGTTCGGTTTACCTGCGCCTCTCCACCATGCCGCTCGAACAGCCCAAGCGCGTGCTGAACGGCGCATTTAAGCAGCACATCATCGATGGCGCCTATTGGCTGCGCCCGCCGGGACCCAATTGCGAAATCTGCATCGCCTATCAGGGCGTGGTCGCGCCGGAAGCGATCAAGGCGGCGGGCTTCCTTGCGGAAGACCGCAACGACGTGGCGGTGCTGGCCGTGACCTCGGCTGACCGCTTGAACGCCGGTTGGCAGGCCGCGTCGCGCGCGCGGCGTGCGGGCGACAGGTCCGCGCAATCGCATATCGAAGCGTTGCTCGGCGATTTACCGGCGTTCAGCGGCATCGTGACCGTGATCGACGGCCATCCCGCGACATTGAGCTGGCTGGGCGGCGTGCACGGCCATCGCGTCGCCTCGCTGGGCGTCGAGCATTTCGGCCAGTCGGGCCGCATCGCGCAGCTTTACGACTATTACGGCCTCGACGCCGCCGCGATCCTGCACGCCGCAGGTTCGCTCGTGCAGGGCCGCCCCATTCGCTATCTGAAACTGGCATCCAAAAACTAAGGGAGGAATTCATGGAAAGGCTTCAAGGACGTGGCACCGTCGTCACCGGCGCAGGCAGCGGAATCGGGCGGGCGACGTCCAAACTGTTCGCGCAGGAAGGCGCGGGCGTGATCTGTTTCGACAAGACCGATGCGGTGAACGAGACCGTGGACATGATCAAGAAGGCGGGCGGCAAGGCCATCGCCATGCAGGCCGATGCGTCGAGCGAAGCCGATGTGGCAAAAGCTGTCGATACCGCGGTGAAGGAGTTCAGTCATCTCGATGCGATCTATGCGAATGCCGGCATTTCCGGAGGCGGCGATCCGCCGTTCTTCGAACTGACAGCCGATCACTGGCGCAAGATCCTGGACGTGAACCTGATCGGCGTGTTCCTTGCCATCAAGCATGCGAGCCGCGTGATGGTGCCCAACAAGAAGGGTTCGATCATCTGCACCGCGTCCGTCGCGGGCATCCGCTCGGGCGCAGGCCCCGGCCCTTACAGTGCCAGCAAGGCGGGCGTGATCAATCTCGTCACCACGGCGGCGAATTTCCTCTACGGCACCGGCGTGCGCGTGAACGCGATCTGCCCCGGCATCATCGAGACCGGCATGACCAAGCCGATCTTCGACCGCGCGCGTGAACGCGGCACCGACAGCAAGATCGGACAGCTCAACCCCTTGAAGCGCTACGGCCATCCGGAAGAAATCGCGGGTGCCGCCCTCTTCCTCGCCAGCGACGATGCGTCTTACGTGAATGGCCACGCGCTGCCGGTGGATGGTGGCTTGTCTTCGTCGTTGCCGGTGACGGGACGCAGCTGAGTTCGTAAGGGGGGAATGACATGAAACGATATGTTCTGGCGCTGGCGGCAATGGCGGCGGCAAGCGCGGCGCATGCCGCCGATGCGCCCCGGATCAGCGTCGCGCCGCTGGCGCGCACGAGCACGACGATCACGGGCGAGAAGATCGACGTGCCGTCGAACCCCGAAGTGGTGAGTTCCATCGCTACCTTCCCGCCGGGCGCGGAATTGCCGATCCACAAGCATCCCTATCCGCATTATGTCTATGTGCTGGAAGGCAATCTGACGGTGTTCAACGTGGATACCGGCAAGAGCTTCGTCGCAAAGCAGGGCCAGTTCATCGTGGAAACGAACGCCAGCTGGCACTACGGCAAGAACGAAGGCACCGTGCCGGTGAAGCTGCTCGTGATCGATCAGCTTCCGGCCGGTGTGATGTCGAATATGGACGTGAAAGGCTCGAAGTAATCGCCTCCCCCACAAGAGGGAGGCGATTTTCTAATACCCCATCAGCCGCGCATACCGATCGCGGTGGAACGAAGCCGACCCATAAGTCGCTTCCGCCGCGCGGGCGCGCTTCAGGTAAAGACCCGAGTCGTGCGCATCGGTCATGCCGATGCCGCCATGCATCTGCACCATCTCGTTCGACACCAGATGCGCCAGCTCGTTCACCTTCGCCTTCGCGAGCGAGCAGAGCGCGGGAATATCGTTGGCGTTCTTGTCGATGGCGGTGAGCGCGGCTTCCACGCAGGAGCGCGTCAATTCCAGGTCGGTGAACATCCTGGCGGCGCGGTGCTGCAGCGCCTGGAAGGTGCCGATCACCTGGCCGAATTGCACGCGGGTCTTCAGGTAATCCAGCGTGGTTTCGAATTCCTGCGTCGCGGCGCCGAGCATTTCGGCGGCCAGCGCGGCGCGGGCGCGATCCAGCGTGGCGTCCAGCACGTCGAACCCATTGTCGACGGAGCCGAGAACGGCGCTGCCGGGAATCTCGACGTTGTTGAACTCCAGATTGGCGACGCCGCGCGAGTCCACGCTCTTCAGCCTGGTGCGCTTCAGGCCATTCGCGTTGCCGGGCACGAGGAAGAGCGTGATGCCGCGTTTCTCGTCCGCCTTGCCTGACGTGCGCGCCGCGACGACGAGGACATCCGCCGAGCCGCCATCCTGCACAAACACCTTCTTGCCGGTCAGCGTGTAACCGCCGCCGGTCTTCCTGGCTTCCAGCGTCATGTGCGAGGGCGCGTGATGCGATTTCTCGTCCACAGCAAGCGCGGCGATAGCCCTGCCTTCGGCGATCTTCGGCAGCCATTCCTTCTTCTGCGCATCGCTGCCCGCGATCAGCAGCGCCGAGGTTGCGGCAGCGGTGGAAAGCAGCGGCGAGGCGGTGAGCGTGCGGCCCATCTCTTCCAGCACCATGCCGAGCGTCAGATAGCCGAGGCCTGAACCGCCGAACTCTTCCGGGATGATGATGCCGGTCCAGCCCATCTCCGCGATCTCTTTCCACGCGGATTTGTCGAAACCGTCTTCGTTGCCGCTGTCGCGCATCTTGCGGAAGGCGGTAACGGGCGATTTCTCGCTGACCCAGCTCTTGGCCGCGTCGCGCAGCATGGATTGTTCTTCGGTGAGGACTGCCATGTTCGTGTTCCCAATTACTGGTGGTCGAGGAGGCCAAGGATGCGCTTGGCGATGATGTTGTTCTGGATTTCGTAGGTGCCGCCATAGATGGTGACGGCCTTGCCGCCGAGCCAGGCGCGGGTGGATTCGATTTCCTCGCGGGTGAAGCCCTCGCCCTCCCAGCCAAGGCCCTGCGATCCCATGATCTCCAGCAGAAGCTCCGCGCGTTCCTGCTGCAGCTTGCTTCCGGCGTTCTTCATGATGGACGTGGTCTGGTTCGGGCCGGCGTTCGATTTCGCTTCGGCCTGCGCGCGGGCGATGGTGAGCGCAAACGCTTGCGCGCTCATCTGGTGCCCGGCGATGCGCGCGCGCAAATCGGCGTCGGCGATTCGGCCCTTCTCGTCCACGCCGACATATTTCCTGGCGATCTCGTCCACGCCTTGCGCGGCGCCACCACGGCCGGCGCTGCCGCCACCGCTGCCAAGGCCCGCGCGCTCGAATTGCAGCAGGCGCTTGCCGATGGTCCACCCGCCGTTCAGCGGGCCCATCAGGTTTTCCTTGGGCACCTTCACGTCGGTAAAAAAGGTTTCGCAGAACGGCGAGTTGCCGGAGATCAGCTTGATCGGCCGCACTTCCACGCCGGGCGATTTCATGTCGATCAGCAGGAACGAGATGCCTTCGTGTTTCTTGCTGTTGTCGGTGCGGACGAGACAGAAACACCAGTCGGCGAATTGTGCGCCGCTGGTCCAGATCTTCTGGCCGTTGACGAGATAATGATCGCCTTTGTCCACCGCCTGCGTACGCAGCGCGGCCAGATCGGAGCCGGCATTCGGTTCGGAATAACCCTGGCACCAGCGCACCATGCCCGTGACGATGCCAGGAACGTGCCGCGCCTTCTGCTCTTCGTTGCCGTATTCCAGCAGCGTGGGGCCGAACATCATCACGCCCATGCCGCCGATGGGATTCTTCGCACCGATGCGCGCCATCTCCTGTTGCAGCACGCGTGCCTGCGCATTGGTGAGCCCGCCGCCGCCATATTTCTTCGGATAGGTCGGCGTGCCCCAGCCCTTCGCGCCCATGCGTTCCTGCCAGAGCTTCGCATCGCCGGTGAGCGTGACGCCCGCCATGGCGGTCATCGAGACGTCCTTGTCCTTCAGGGACGGCGGGAAATTCTCCTGAAGCCATGCGCGCGCTTCGGCGCGGAAGGCTTCCAGCTCCGGATCGAGCTTTTCGGCTGCCGACATTATCTCCTCCACCGCGCCGCTCTCGTGGCGGCGTCGTCTATTGATGATCGAGCAGCCCCAGCACGCGCTTGCTGATCACGTTCAAATTCACTTCGCTTGTGCCGCCTTCGATGGAATTACCCTTCGAACGCAGCATGCCGCGCATCGCGCCGACTTCTTCCTTGCTGAAGCCCTCGCCTTCCCAGCCGAGGCCTTGCGAACCCATGGCTTCCACCATCAGCTCGCAGCGGTCCTGGTTCAGCTTCGCGGCGGCGTATTTGATGATCGATACGGCGGGAGACGGGCCTTTCGCAGCCTTCGATTCTTCCTCGATGCGGCGAATCGTGAGCGAGAACGCCCGCGCTTCCATGCGGTGCGCGGCGATGCGCGCGCGCAGGTCGGCATCGGCGATGGCGCCGTCTTCCGTGCCGACATAGTGCTTGGCGACATCTTCAGGCTCGACGCCGCTGCCGCCGCCGAACCCACCGGACGAGATGTTCTGGCGCTCGTATTGCAACAGGCGCTTGGCGATTTCCCAGCCGCCATTGAGTTTTCCGACGAGCTGGTTCTTGGGCACCTTCACGTCGGTGAAGAACGTCTCACAGAACGGCGACTGACCGGAAATCAGCTTGATCGGGCGCGCTTCCACGCCCGGCGTTGTCATGTCGAACAGCACGAAGGAAATGCCTTCGTGCTTCTTCGTGGTGTCAGTACGGACGAGGCAGAAGATCCAGTCGGCCTGATCGGCGTAGGACGTCCATATCTTCTGGCCGTTGATCAGGAAGTGGTCGCCCTTGTCTTCGCATTTGGTGCGCAGCGACGCCAAATCAGAGCCGGCGCCCGGTTCCGAATATCCCTGGCACCAGCGGATCTCGCCTTTGACGATCTGCGGCAGAAACTTTTTCTTCTGCTCCTCGGTGGCGTATTCGAGCAGCACCGGCCCCAACATCCACAATCCGAATGACAGCAGCGCCGGCCGCGCCTTGATGCGTCCCAGTTCCTGGCCCAGCACCTTGGCTTCGTCCTTCGAGAGGCCGCCGCCGCCATATTCCTTCGGCCATGTCGGCGCGGTCCAGCCTTTCGCGCCCATGCGGTCGAGCCAGAGCTTGGCATCCGGATTCTTGTAAGTCTGCTTGCGGCCGCCCCAGACGGCATCCTCTTCAAAGGCGCCGCCGCCCTCGGCCCGCATCGATGGCGGACAGTTCTCTTCCAGCCATTTGCGCGTTTCCGCGCGGAAATTCTCCAGATCGCTCATGTGCTATCCCATACCGCTCCTTCGATTGCAGCATCAAATCTGGCGGATGGGAAGGCGGTAAAAGGAAAGGGCGGCCGGAGCCGCCCTTTTGTTGTCGCCGGGTAAAATCTCAGTGCTCTTCGTCCGGTTTCTCATGCTTTGGCTTCTCCGGCGGGGCCTTCTTCACCTTGGGCGCAGGCGGAACGCGGACCTCCGCCGGCACGGGACGCTTGGGCCGCTCGATAACCTTCGGAACCGGATTCGCCGTCATGGCCGGCGGCGGCACGTGATGAAGAACGCGCGGCGTTTCGACGGCCCCGGTTGCGGGCGGCGTCATCTCCGTCACGGGCTTGCGAACACGCGCGCGCGGCAGCTCGGCCGGCGTCTCCGTGAGCGGCTTGACGCGTTCGTGCAGCGTTTCGGCCGGCTTGACGACCTCGCCCTGCGTCTTCAAACGCTCCTGCAGCTTCTTTTCGCGCACCGGCGGCAGATTGGCGGCCGGCCCGGTCATGCTTCCAGGCAGTTTCCTTTCTTGCAGCGTCTTGACCGGCGGGATCACCTTCGACGGTCCCATCATGCCGGGCGGGTTCACCACGGCCTTGCCTGCCGGTGTTGCCGTCGTCGGCATGACGCCGCGCTTGATGGTCTTGCGCTCCATCGGAGTCATCGCGTTGGGAGTCAGCGTCTTGGGTGTAGTGCCCGCTGCGCCGGCCGGACCGGGCAACGGCGTCGCTCCTGCCGGACGCGGCGGCAAAGGCGCCTTGATCACGGTGTCGCGCGTGAACAGATGCGCCGGCGGCTTTCCGCCACGCACGCGCGGCACCTTGGTCGACAGCGACTGGATCTGGATCGGCGTCGGCTTCGGCGCGCTGTCCGCAAGGCCCGTCCCGTGCGGGCGCTCCGCGCGCATGCGGGCCTGCAACTGGCTGCCCGTGTCCGCGCGCGTGACGAATTGCGGCCGCTTCACGACATCGGCGATCTTCACCGGCTGTACGCGGCCGCCCGCCCTGCGCACCACGTTCGGATCGACACTTCTGTTGACGATGTAGTTGTTCACCACCGTGTAGTTGGTGATGTTGGTCGTGTTGTGGATGATCGTCGTGTAGTTGTTGCGCGGGGCTTCATAGCGGCGATAGTCGCGGTCCGCGATGTGGCCCGTGCCGATGAAGATCCAGTTGTCCGCGAACCGATCCCTACCGTAGTCGCGGCCGTACCAGCGCGAATAGCCGTAGTCGTCGTCCAGGCTGTTGAAGCTGATCGACAGGCCGCCGATGGAAATGCCGATTGACGTCGATGGGCCGCGTCCCAGGAATTGATCGTCCGGCGGCATCGGCATCCATCCGGTGTAGCGGCCGTTGTGGCGCCACACCACCCAGCCCGGGCTCCAGACATAGCCCGGTATCCAGAGCCAGCCATCGTCGGGATCGTTCACCCACCGGCCATAGTGA
>DATIVW010000290.1:0-2796 GCA_035465595.1 Rhizomicrobium sp.
GGCTTGAGGCGGCGCAGCTGCGCCTCGCCCTGGTAGCTGAAGGCGATTTCCGCGCCCTGTGCCGAAAGCGTACGCGCGATCCCCCAGGCGATGGAGTGGTCGTTCGCCACACCCATCACCAGCCCGCGCTTGCCCTTCATCATGCCGGCCTCAGCCATGATCTATCCTTGCCTGTCTCGATTTGGAACGAGGGACAGGCGGTTTGCCTGTCCCCTGCAATATGCGTGCGGGGATTTACGCGTCATGCCGCTGGAACACCAGCGTCGCATTGGTACCGCCGAACCCGAAGGAATTGGACAGCGCCCGCTCGATCTTCGCGTTGTCCATGCGCTTGCGCACGATGGGGGCGTCGGCCACGTCCGGATCGATCTCCTCGATATGGGCGCTTTCGCCGATGAAGCCATTGTTCATCTGCAGGATCGAATAGATCGCTTCCTGCGCGCCGGTCGCGCCCAGCGAGTGGCCGGTCAGCGACTTTGTCGAGTTGATGTAGGGTATCTTGTCGCCGAACACTTCGCGCAGCGCCTTGATTTCGGTGACGTCGCCCACCGGCGTCGAAGTGCCGTGCGCGTTGATGTAGTCGATGTCGCCTTCCACCGTGGCGAGCGCCTGCTGCATGCAGCGGACGGCGCCCTCGCCGGACGGCGCCACCATGTCGTGTCCGTCCGACGTCGCGCCGTAGCCCACGAGTTCGGCATAAATCTTGGCGCCGCGCGCTTTCGCGTGCTCCCACTCTTCCAGCACCACGACACCGCCGCCGCCCGCGATGACGAAGCCGTCGCGGTTCTTGTCGAAGGCGCGGCTCGCCGTGGAAGGACGATCGTTGAACTTGCTGGACATGGCGCCCATCGCGTCGAACAGGCCGGACATGGTCCAATCGAGTTCTTCCGCGCCGCCCGCGAAGACGACGTCCTGCTTGCCCCACTGGATCAGCTCCGCCGCATTGCCGATGCAATGCGCGCTGGTCGCGCAGGCCGAGCTGATGGAATAGTTCACGCCCTTTATCTTGAACCAGGTCGAGAGCACCGCCGAGCAGGTGGACGACATCGTCTTGGGCACAGCGAAGGGGCCCACGCGCTTGGGGCTTCCGGTCTTGCGGTGAATGTCGGCGGCTTCGATGATGTTGCGCACCGAGGGGCCACCGGAGCCCACGATCAATCCGGTCTTCGGATTGATCATGTCCTTCTCTTCGAGGCCGGAATCGCGAACCGCCTGCTCCATCGCGACGAAAGCGAAGGCGGCGGTGTCGCCCATGAAGCGCATGGCGCGCCGGTCGATCATGGAAGCAAGATCGATATTGGGCTTGCCATAGACCTGGCTGCGGAATCCCTTTTCCTTGTACTCCTCGGAATAGCCGATGCCCGACTTCGCCTCGCGCAGAGACGCGACGACTTCCTGCGTGTTGTTTCCGATGGGTGAAACGATACCCATGCCCGTGACGGCAACCCGTCTCATGGCAAAACTCCTGTGCGTTCGTGAATCATATGCGAGAGATTACCCGCGCGCCGCGGCAGCCGCGGCCTGCTCGTCGGTGACCAATCCGACCTTGAGGTCCTTGACGTCGTAAATCTGCTTGCCGTCGACTTTCACGATGCCGTCCGCCACCCCCATGACAAGCTTGCGCAGGATCACCCGCTTCATGTCGATATAGTAGCTGACCTTCTTGGCCGTCGGCAGAATCATTCCGCTGAACTTGACTTCGCCCACCCCAAGCGCGCGGCCGCGGCCAAGACCGCCCGCCCAGCCGAGGAAGAAGCCTACGAGCTGCCACAAGGCGTCGAGCGGCAGGCATCCGGGCATCACCGGATCGCCCAGGAAGTGGCATTTGAAGAACCACAGGTCCGGATTGATATCGAGCTCGGCGTGAATTTCGCCCTTGTCCGCGCTGCCGCCCCTGTCGGAGATCTTCAGGATCCGGTCCATCATCAGCATCGGCGGCATGGGGAGCTTGGCATTGCCTTCGCCGAACATTTCGCCCCTCGCGCAGGAGAGCAGTCCGCTCAGGTCGAAGCTGGATGGCCGCAGCACCGTGTCAGTCATTTCCTCGGAAATCCCGTGTTTTCGGCTGCTTACAGGCCAATGCTCTTGACATCAGAGGGCTTAGAGCCGATTTCTGTTTTTTAGAAGCATTCTAACCAGTTCCGGCTAGATTGCGTGGCTGCAACATGATGGTCCTGTGCCGCATGTGCAAGGCCCGCTTCAGAGGTGTGGAAGTTGTCCGTGACCCGCAAAAAGCCCGGCAAGGAAGCCGCCGAGTCCGCCGGCGCCAAGGTGCGCGCGGCCGGCCTTCGGCCCACGCGCCAGCGGGTGGCTCTTGCCGGACTTCTGTTCCGCGAGCATGACCGGCATGTGACGGCGGAATCGCTGCACGACGAAGCCGCGAAAGCGGGCGTGCGGGTGTCCTTGGCCACGGTCTACAACACGCTGCACCAGTTCACGCAGGCCGGCCTCCTGAACGAGGTCGTGGTCGATTCCGGGCGCGCCTATTTCGACACCAATATCGGCGATCACCAGCATTTCTACGTGGAAGAAAACGGCGAATTGATCGACATCCCGGGCGAGACCATCGCGGTGTCCAATGTTCCCGCGCCGCCCAAGGGCATGGCCGTGGATCGCGTCGACGTGGTCGTGCGCGTAAAGCGCCTCTGACCTCTCAAAAACTCTCTTTTGAATTGTTCTAAACTGTTGACACGGGCTTGCCCGCGGGCGCATCTTCGCGCCCGGGCCACAGCATCAAGGGAGAATGACATGGCAGCATTGAAGGGTTCCAAGACCGCGCAGAATCTGAAGGACGCG
>DATIVW010000291.1:0-4891 GCA_035465595.1 Rhizomicrobium sp.
TTCAACGCCGCGCGCATGTGGCAGCAGGACATCGAGGCCGGCGCGGAAGTGCCGCGCGGCGGCCCGGTTCTCTTCTTCTCGCTCGAAATGGCGGCGCAGCAATTGTCGGCGCGTATCCTCTCCGAGCAGACCGAAATCGAGATGTGGAAGATCCGCAACGGCAAGTTCTCGGAAAGCGAATGGGACAAGTTCGTGCTTACCATGCAGGAGCTTTCCACGCTGCCGCTCTATATCGACGACACCGGCGGCATCTCCATCGCGCAGATCGCGGCCCGCGCGCGGCGCCTCAAGCGCGAGAAGAACATCGGCGCGATCATGATCGACTACCTGCAGCTCGTGGAGCCGTCGCGCCGCGCGGAGAACCGGGTGCAGGAAATCACGGAAGTCACCAAGGGCCTGAAGACGCTCGCCAAGGAGCTGAACGTGCCGGTGATCGCGCTGTCGCAGCTGTCGCGCGGCGTCGATGCGCGCGACGACAAGCGCCCGGTGCTGTCGGACCTCCGCGAATCCGGCTCCATCGAGCAGGACGCCGACGTCGTGATGTTCGTGTTCCGCGAGGAATATTACCTGAAGTCGCGCGAGCCCGAGCACGGCACCACCGAGCACGCCAAGTGGCTGGAGAAGTGCGAACGCGTCTTCCGCCGCGCCGAAGTGCTGGTGGAAAAGCACCGCCACGGCGCCACCAACAAGGTCGACCTCTTCTTCGACGACCGCTTCACGCGGTTCTCGAACCTGGCGGGCGAGGGGAACTAGCTTTTCCTGCTGGGGATGACAGGCGGGAGCAAATCGCCTAGGACGACGCGTGCGCGTAAAGGAATAGCCGATGTTTTCCTTCTTCACCGGCCGCAGCAATCGTCAGGAATACTGGGTCTCGGTCGCATTGCTGATCGCGGTCGCGTTCGGGCTCACGATCTTCCACATGCAGGCGGCGAGCGCGGCGATCACGGTGATGTGGGTCATCACCTGGATGCGGCGGCTGCACGACATCGGCAAGCCGGGCTGGTGGGCGCTCCTGCCCATCGGGCTGATCATCCTGGTGGTGACGGCGGGCTTCGTGATCGGCGGCGATCCCTTCGTCAACGCGCTGGCGGCAATGGAGCGGATGGAAACCGCCGTCGCGGTTCCCGACCAGATGCTGAACATCATCGTGGGCATAGGGCTCGCGGCGATCGTCATCCAGTTCGGCTTCACGATCTGGCTGGGAGCGCGCAAGGGCGATCCGGGCGAGAACCGTTTCGGCCCGCCCGCGCCCGATCTCTTCAAGCGCAGCTAGTTCAGTAGCCGTCCGGCGCGCCGTGCGGCTGGTCGGGGCACTCGACGTCATAGCCGTGCCCGACGGCCAAGCGCTTGCCGGTCATGGTCTGCGCGACGGTGGGGCGCTCGCCGCCGTAATAGCCGCGGCCATAGCCGTCCACCCACTGAACGCCACTCCGATAATAATGATGGCCATGCGCCATGTAACCGTCGCGGCCATAGCCATCGCCTTCCCCATAGCGCTCGCTGCTCTCGCTGTAGGAGACGCTGGACGCACTCACATAGCCGTAAGAGTCCACCGACTCCTCGGAGCGCGAAGTGTAGCTGCCGTGATAGCCGCCTTCATGATGATGGCGGTGATGACGCGGCACGTAGGATAGGCGCGTCAGTTGCTCGGCCGGCGGCTGGCAGTTGCAGGGCGGCGGTGGAGGGGCGACGGCCGGCGGCGCCACCTGCGCGGTCTGCTGCTGCGGCGCGGTGAGCTGGTCGCAGCCCGCAAGGCTCGCCCCCATCACCAAGCCCAACGCCATAATCGCCATCGCACGCATGGTCCACTCCTTCGCGGGATGCCTGCCTCCGGCGCTGCCGAAGCGGCTCACAGCCCCATTTTGGGACAGCTCGGCCCAAAGCGCCCGTCCATGTTTCCGGCTTGGTTAAAGGCCGGGGCCGGCCTTGACGGGAACTTGCGTGTTCACTATACGTTCTCTCCGGCCCGGACCGGTCCACCTCGAAATCGTTTGAGGGAGGGGGCGGTACCCCCGGATTTTGGAAAACAAACAAGGGTAGCCGGCGCGGGCGCATCATTGGTGAAGACATCCATTCGCGCCGTGCAAAATCGACATTCAATTCCCGCGGCCGCGGAAGCTTTGACCCGGACATATCCCGTCTGCGATGGTCCCGCGCACATGAGCAAAGCAGATTTCGAACCCGCGCGGCTGACCGTGCGATTGGGCGCACTTGCGGCCAATTACCGGACCTTCCAGCGCCTTTGCGGCAACGCGACCGTCGCGGGCGTGGTGAAGGCCGACGGCTATGGCTGCGGCGCGCTGGAAGCTTCGAAGACGCTGCGCGGCGTCGGTTGCGACACCTTCTTCGTCGCGCGCCTCAGCGAAGGCATCGCGGTGCGCAAGGTCGTTCCGGATGCGCGCATCTTCGTTCTGGACGGCGTGCAGCGCGAAACGATTCCGGCGCTTGTTTCGCACAAGCTCACGCCGGTCCTGAACTCGCTGGACGAGATCGCGCTGTGGAGCGATGCCGCGCAAGCCGCGCGCACCGAATACGATGCGGCGATCCATTTCGACACCGGCATGAATCGCCTCGGCCTTCCGCACGAGGAACTGAACACGCTCGCGAACGAGTTGAATTCGCGGCTCGGCGGCATCCGTGTTGCGCTGCTGATGAGCCATCTCGCCTGCGCGGACGACTCGGAATCCGACATGAACCGCGAGCAGTTCTCGCGCTTCAAATCCGCGCTGGCGCGATTGCCCGCGGCGCCCGCAAGCCTCGCATCGTCCGGCGGCGTATTGCTGGGCAAGGATTACGTGTTCGACATGGTGCGCCCCGGCATCGGCCTTTACGGCGGCAATCCGCAGGTTTCCGGCAAGCCCAACCCCTTCGCCGTGGTCGCCTTGATGACGGGCAAGATTCTCCAGCTCCGCCGCGTTGACAGTGGCGGGAGCGTTGGCTACGGAGCCACGTTCCGGATCGGGCGGGACACCACTCTGGCAACCGTGGCGTTGGGATATGCGGACGGATTGATGCGCGCCTTGAGCAACAACGGGTTCGGCGCCATCGCCGGTCATCGCGCGCCGATCGCGGGACGCGTCTCGATGGACCTTGTAACGCTCGACCTGACCGATGTGCCGGCATCCGCGCGCAAGGTCGGCGCCGACGTGGAATTCTTCGGCGACACGATTTCCCTCGAGGAAGCCGCAGCCGCCGCGAACACCGCCAGCTACGAGATGATCACATCGCTCGGCGCGCGCGTTCCGCGCCGCTATGTGGAGGCCGCGCGATGAACATCTTCGCCAATGTCGGCCGATTGTTCCTGGCGTTCCTCGCCGAGGTGGGGCGGCTCACGACCTTCACCTTCGCCGCGGTGACCGCGATCCTGCGCCCGCCGATCTACTGGCGCCTTCTGGTGCAGCAGTTGATGCGCATCGGCTGGTTCTCGCTGCCTGTGGTGGGCCTCACGGCGTTCTTCACCGGCGGCGCACTGGCGTTGCAGATATTCATCGGCGGCAACCGCTACGGCGCGGAATCCTTCGTGCCCCAGATCGTGGTGCTCGGCATCACGCGCGAGCTTGGCCCCGTCATTGCGGGCCTGATGGTGGCCGGACGCGTCGCCGCCGCCATCGCCGCGGAGATCGGCACGATGCGCGTCACCGAGCAGATCGACGCGCTGACGACGCTTTCCACCAACCCGGTGAAATATCTCGTGGTGCCCCGCCTGATCGCCGCCGTCATCTCGATGCCGATCCTCGTCGGCATCGCCGATTCCATCGGTGTCTTCGGCGGCTATCTGGTTTCGACCGAGAGCCTTCACTTCAACGGTGCGGTCTATCTCAAGAACACCGCGGATTTCGTCACCAATCACGACGTGACAAGCGGCCTGATCAAGGCGGCGGTGTTCGGCTTCATCATCGCGCTGATGGGCTGCTACAGCGGCTTCAACTCCAGGGGCGGCGCGCAGGGCGTCGGCACCGCGACCACCAACGCGGTGGTGTCGTCGTCCATCCTCATTCTCGCCGCCAACTACCTGCTCACTTCCATTCTGTTCAACACGTGAAGACGATGGAAACCAAGATCGAACTTCAGGGCGTGAAGAAGCGGTTCGGGCCGAAGGTCGTGCTCGATGGCGTGGACCTGAAGATCGGCAGGGGCGAAAGCGTCGTCATCATCGGCGGCTCGGGCTCCGGCAAGTCGGTCACGATCAAGTCGGTTCTTGGCATCATCCGCCCGGACGCCGGCAAGATCTATGTCGACGGCAAGGAAATAACGCATCTGGGCGGCCGCGCGCGCGAAGCGGTGCTGAAGAAGTTCGGCATGCTGTTCCAGGGCGCGGCGCTGTTCGATTCGCTGCCGGTCTGGGAGAACGTGGCGTTCGGCCTGATCCAGGGCCGCGGCGTGGCCCGCAGAAAGGCGAAGGACATTGCCGTCGCCAAGCTGGCGAAAGTCGGTCTCGGCCCGGAAGTCGCGATGCTTTCGCCGTCGGAGCTCTCCGGCGGCATGCAGAAGCGCGTCGGCCTTGCCCGCGCCATCGCCGCCGATCCGGAAATCCTGTTCTTTGACGAGCCGACCACGGGCCTCGATCCGATCATGGCCGACGTCATCAACGATCTCATCGTCTCGACGGTGAAGGATCTGGGCGTCACCGCCGTCTCGATCACGCATGACATGGTGAGCGCGCGCAAGATCAGCGACCGCATCGCCATGCTCTACAAGGGCAAGATCATCTGGCAGGGCCCGACGAAGGACATCGACACGTCCGGCAACGAATATGTCGACCAGTTCATCCACGGCCGCGCCGAAGGCCCGATCAAGATGGAGGTCCGCGGCTGATGGCGAAGTCGTCTTCGACCTTCGTTTGCCAGTCCTGCGGAAACGTCACGTCCAAATGGGCCGGCAAGTGCGATGC
>DATIVW010000292.1:0-2897 GCA_035465595.1 Rhizomicrobium sp.
CACCGGTTAAGCCTTTCTCAAGCGGAAACAGGCCACAAATGGCGGGCTTTTGGAGGGATCCGTGCGCCTGGCACGCCTTGCCCTGGTAGTTTACGGACTGGCCCTGCTTGCCCTGGGCGGGTTCGCCTATGCCGACATCGCGGTGCACGGGAAGCTGACGATCTTCCCCACCGTAGTGCTGCCGGCGGTGGCGGGCTTTGGCCTTGTCATTCTCTTCGGCGGCATCATCGGCGCGCATCGCCGCGCGAGCATGCTCGAAAGCCGCACCGCCGAACTCAACACGCTGACGGACAAGCTCGAGGCCACGCTCGCCACGGTGCGCGCGATGAACGGACGGCTCCATGAAAGCGAGAACCGCTACAAGGGCCTCGTCGATGCGCAGGGCGACGCCATCTTCCGCCGCGCACCGGACAGCCGGCTGACCTATGGCAACGATGCGTTCATGCGCCTCTTCGGTCTGACGCCGCAGACCGCCGTCGGCCATCCCTTCGCACCCGAGCTTCATCCGGACAGCCGCGCGCCGATGTTCGGCTCCTTTGCGGGCCTTGAGAACGGCCAGCCGCGCGTGCGCTACGACCAGCATGTGCGCACGAGCTATGGCTGGCGGTGGATCGCGTGGGAAGATTACGCCGTGCGCGATGCGCAGGGACGCCTCGTGGAGATCCAGAGCGTCGGCCGCGACATCACCGAGCGCAAGGCGCTGGAAGACGCGCTGACCGAAGCGCGCGACAAGGCCGAGGCCGCCAACCGCGCCAAGTCCGGCTTCCTCGCCACCATGAGCCACGAGATCAGAACGCCGATGAACGGCGTGCTCGGCATGGCGCGGCTGCTCCTGGAAAGCGATCCGCAGCCCGAACAGCGCACCTATATCGACGCCATCCATCAATCCGGCGAAGCCCTGCTGCAGCTCATCGAGGAGATCCTGGATTTTTCCAAGATCGAGTCCGGCACGGTGACGCTGGAGGAAGACGACGTGGAGCTGCGTTCCCTGATCGACGGCGTGGTCGAACTGCTCGTGATGCGCGCCCATGCCAGGCAGATCGAGATCGTTTCCTTCATCGCTCCAGGCACGCCCGATGCGATACGCTGCGATGGTCTGCGGTTGCGCCAGATCCTCACCAACCTCGTCGGCAATGCGGTGAAGTTCACCGAAAAGGGCGGCGTGCGCGTAAGCGCGGACGTCGTGGACGATGGCGGGCGCAGGCAGCTGCGCTTCGAGGTGCGCGACACCGGCGTCGGCATCCCCGTCGAGAAGCGCGAGGAGATCTTCAAGGAATTCATGCAGGCCGATTCCAGCCACGCGCGAAAATTCGGCGGTACCGGACTTGGCCTCGCCATCACGAAGAAACTCGTTCATGCGATGGGCGGCGAGATCGGCGTGGAGGCGGCGCAGGGCGGCGGCAGCCTGTTCTGGTGCACCGTGCCGTTGATCGCGCTGCGCCCTGCCAACCCGGATGAGCAGAGGGCCATCACCGACATGCGGGTCGCGATCGTGGCGCGTAATTCGGTGTTGCGCGAAGGACTGATCGCGCAGATCCGCGCCGGCGGCGCCGAGGTCGTTTCCCTGTCGACGAATCCCCAGCCGCTGGAAGAGCCGGAAGCCGACGTCATCCTGATCGATGCCGGCACCGACAACGCGCCGCAGCTTCCCGCTTATCCGGACGGTCGCATCCGCACCATCGTGCTTCTGCCGCCCGGCGCGCGCTCGCACCTGCCGCAACTGAAAGGCATGGGCTTTGCCGGCTATCTGATGAAACCGATCCGGCAGGGATCGCTCTACACGCGCCTGCGCGCGAGCGATGCCGCCGAGCAGGAACTGCCGCCCCATGGCGAATTCGAAAAGCCGGCCGTCGCCAGGATATCTTCGGCAACGGTGCTGTCTCCGCCGCGCGTGGCACGTAAAATCCTTCTTGTGGAGGACAATCCGATCAACGCGATGCTGAGCCGCGAGCTTCTGCGCCGCCGCGGCTTCGAGGTGCGCGATGCCGCATCGGGCGAATCGGCGCTCGCCTTGCTCGCGCAGAACCGGTTCGATGTCGTGCTGACCGATCTGCACATGCCCGGGCTCGATGGCTTCGAGACCACGCGGCAATTGCGCGAACAGGAAGCGGCGGACGGCCGCAGGCGCACACCGGTCGTCGCCCTCACCGCCGACGCCAATCAGGGAATCCGGGAGGCTTGCCAGGAGGCGGGGATGGATGGTTTTCTCACCAAGCCGATCGATCCCGCCGAGCTTGATTCCGTGTTCCAGACCATCTTCCAGCCCGCCGCGATCCAGGCGGCATGACCGATTCCACCGGCGCCAGGGGCGCGAGCCGCACGCGTGCGGCCATCGTCTCCTATCTGCAGCCGCGCACCGCAACCATGCTGGTGCTGGGCGCATCCTGCGGACTGCCACTTCTGACGATCGCAAATGTGCTGGGCCTGTGGCTCACCGACAACAAGGTGTCGATGACCGACATCGGTCTCTTCGCCTACACGCTGCTTCCCTACTCCTTCAAATTCGTCTGGGCGCCGATCCTCGACCAGGTGCGCCTGCCGGTCCTGCATCGCGCGCTCGGAAAGCGCCGCTCATGGATGCTCGTGGCGCAAGCTGGCATCCTGATCGCCTTCATCGGGCTGTGGATGTCCAATCCGCAGACCCAGCTTTTCCAGGTTGCGCTCTTCGCGCTGCTGCTGGGCTTCTCCGGCGCGAGCCAGGACATTTCCGTCGATGCCTGGCGCATCGAGGCGGCGCCGGCCGAAGAGCAGGGCACGATGCTGGGTGCCTATCAGCTCGGCTACCGGCTGACGGCGCTCGCGACGGCGGCGCTCGCCCCGATCATCGCGCAAGCGGTCTCCTGGCGCGCGGCGCTGATATTCCTCGGATGCCTGATTTTCCTGGGCATGATTGCGGC
>DATIVW010000293.1:0-2921 GCA_035465595.1 Rhizomicrobium sp.
GACAAGGCGCTGAAATTCCTGCCCGGCGCCCATTATTTCGAGGATTCCGAAACCCACCGCACCCGCGCCATCGAGCTGATGGGCGCGTGGATATTTGCACACACATGACAAATCAGATGCTCACAGGCGCCTGCCACTGCGGCGCGGCGCATTGGACGCTGGAAGGCGATCCCGGCTCCATCACGGCCTGCAACTGCACGCTCTGCCGCCGCTACGGTGCGTTATGGGCGTACGACTATGAAAACGAGCGCATTCATGTCGTAGGGCCGACATCGGCCTACACGCGCATCGGCAAGGCAAACCCGGTGCTCGAAATCCGCTTCTGCCCGACATGCGGTTGCGTGCTGTGTTGGCGGGGGTTGCGGCTGGAAGCGGATGGTCGCCGGCGCATCGCGGTGAATGTGCGGCTTGCGCCGCCCGAAGCGGTCGCCGACCTCGCCATCGACCATTTCGACGGGCTGGACAGTTTCGACGACCTGCCGCGCGACGGCCGCTGTGTGCGGGATTTGTGGTTCTAGGTTCCCGACTCGCAATTTCGGCCGGGAGTCCCTATATCCCCACACGGAAGTCGGTCGCGGACGAGTGCACTCGCGAACCCGGTCAGGTCCGGAAGGAAGCAGCCGTACCGAATCCGCCTCGGGTCGTGGCCGGCTTCCACCTTCTCCACAGCTCTATCTTTGCATTGGGGCGCTGAAATTCCCGCGCGCCACGCAGCCCGCTTGCTATAATCGCCAGATGGCTCAGGACGAAAACCTCGGATTCTCGATCGACACCCCGCAAAAAGGGGAAGCGTACCGCGTTCTGGCGCGCAAATACCGGCCGCAGGATTTCACCGGACTGATCGGGCAGGAGGCGCTGGTGCGCACCCTGTCCAATGCCTTCGCCACCGGCCGCATCGCCCATGCCTTCATGCTGACAGGCGTGCGCGGCGTCGGCAAAACCACCACCGCGCGCATCATCGCCCGCGCCTTGAATTGCATCGGCCCGGACGGCAAGCGCACCGAGCCGACCATCCATCCCTGCGGCGTATGCGAGCCTTGCGTCGCCATCGCCGAAAGCCGCCACATCGACGTCCTGGAAATGGACGCGGCCTCGCGCACCGGCATCGACGACATCCGCGAGATCATCGACGGCGTGCGCTATGCCCCCGCGAGCGCGCGCTACAAGGTCTATATCATCGACGAAGTGCACATGCTGTCCAAGCAGGCCTTCAACGGCCTGCTCAAGACGCTGGAAGAACCGCCGCCGCATGTGAAGTTCATCTTCGCCACCACCGAAATCCGGAAAGTTCCGGTGACGGTGCTGTCGCGTTGCCAGCGCTTCGATCTGCGCCGTATCGAAACGCCGGAGCTGGTGGCGCATCTGAAAGTCATCGCCGGCAATGAAGGCGTTAAGATCGAGGACGGCGCACTGGCGCTGGTCGCGCGCGCCGCGGAAGGCTCGGTGCGCGACGCGCTCTCGCTGCTGGACCAGGCCATCGCGCATCAGGAAGGCGAGACGATCACCGCCGAGTCGGTGCGCGGGATGTTGGGCTTGGCGGATCGCGGCCGTGTGCTCGATCTCTTCGAGAAGGTGATGGGCGGCAAGATCGCCGAGGCACTCACCGATCTCGGCCAGCTTTACGATGTCGGCGCCGATCCCTTGGTCGTCATGCAGGATCTGCTGGAGACGACGCATTTCCTCACGCGCCTGAAAGTGGCGCCGGATGCGGAAGGCTTTTTCGATGGCGGCTCGTCCGAAGCCAAACGCGCCGCCGAGATGGCGGGCAAACTTTCGGTGCCATCGCTGACGCGCGCGTGGCAGTTGCTGCTCAAAGGGTTGTTCGAGGTGCGGGACAGCACCCATCCGCTGAAGGCCGCCGAGATGGCGCTGATCCGTCTGGCCTATGCCGCGGATCTGCCGCCGACCGACAAGCTTGTGCGGGATGTGATGGAGGGTGCGTCTGCGCCCGCACCGCGCGGACCGGCCGCGCCGTCTTCCGGCGGTGGCGCGCGGGCGATCGGTTCATCGCAAGCGCCGATGGCGCAACGCGCGCCGGAGCCGACAGCCTCTGTCCAGAACGCGCCGGTGCTGCGCAGCCTCGAAGATCTGGCCGCACTGGCCGTCGCCAAAGGCGCGCCGATCCTGAAGGTGCACATCGAGAACGACATGCATCTCGTGAGCATGGAGCAGGGCCGCATCGAGTTTCGCCCATCCGCACGCGCGCCGCGCACGCTCTCCGGCGATCTGGCGCAGAAGCTTAAGGAATGGACGGGCCAGCGCTGGATGGTGACCGTCGCCAAGGATGGCGGCGCGCCGACGATTGCCGAAGCCAAGAAGAATGCGCATCAGGCCAAACTCGATGCGGTGCTGCAGGAGCCGATGGTGCGCGCGGTGCTGGATCGCTTCCCCGGCTCCGAAGTGATCGCGGTGCGCGATCTGGCGCAGGACGATATTGCTGCGCCGGTGACGGAAGACGATTCCGAATGAAGCGAGCGCTGTATTTTTCCTCCCCCGTTTACGGGGGAGGTGTCGAGCGTAGCGAGACAGAGGGGGCATCGCGCGTGTGCCCCCTCCACCGCTTCGCGGTCCCCCTCCCCCGTAAACGGGGGAGGAAAGGTTTCGCGTAATGGCATCCGTTCAGGCTGGTCCCGAAATCGAGCGCTTGATCCAGCTCCTCTCCAAGCTTCCGGGCCTGGGGCCGCGCAGCGCGCGCCGCGCGGCGCTGGCACTGCTCAAGAAGCGCGAGCAGTTGCTGGAGCCGCTGGGCAGCGCGATGCGCGATGCGGCGGCGGCGATCAAGACGTGTGAGATCTGCGGCAATCTCGATACGACCTCGCCATGCGCGCTGTGCAGCGATCCCCGCCGCGACGGGCATGTGCTGTGCGTGGTGGAAGACGTGGCCGACCTGTGGGCGCTGGAACGCGCCAGCGTGTTTCGCG
>DATIVW010000294.1:0-4231 GCA_035465595.1 Rhizomicrobium sp.
GCTCGATATCGCGCTCACCAAGCGCGGCAAGCACGCGGGCGACGACATTCCCATGTGCGGGGTGCCGGTTCACGCTGCGGAAGCCTATCTGGAGAAGCTGATCCGCAAGGGCTTCCGCGTCGCCGTCTGCGAGCAGATGGAAGACCCGGCGGAAGCCAAGAAGCGCGGCTCCAAGGCCGTGGTGAAGCGCGAGGTCATCCGTCTCGTCACTCCCGGCACGCTGACCGAGGATTCGCTGCTGGAAGCGCGCGCCGCCAATGTGCTGGCGAGCCTCGGCCGTGCCGGCTCGGATTTCGCGGTCGCGAGCGCCGACATGTCCACCGGCGACTTTCGCGTCGGCGCCGTTGCAAGCGCGGATGTTGCCGCGGAACTGGCCCGCATCGCGCCGCGCGAGCTTCTCGTGCCGGATGGCTTGCTGGCCGATGAAACGCTGGGACCGGTGCTCAAGAATTTCGGCGCCGCGCTGTCGCCGCTGCCGTCGGTGAAATTCGATTCCGGCAATGGCGAACGCGCGCTGAAGAAGCTCTATCGCGTGATGGCGCTGGACGGGTTCGGATCGTTCAGCCGTGCGGAGCTGTCGGCAGCAGGCGCACTGGTCGGCTATCTGGAACTGACCCAGAAGGGAAAGCTTCCGGCGCTCAAGCCCATCGCGCAGACACCCGAACGCGCTTTCATGGCGATCGACAGCGCCACGCGCCGCAATCTGGAACTGGTTGAGACGCTGGCGGGCAGCCGCAACGGATCGCTCCTCGCCGTGATGGATCGTACCGTCACCGCCGCCGGCGCGCGCGAATTGTGCAACCGCCTGTCATCGCCGCTCACTGATGTGAAAGCGATCGCCACGCGCCACGATGCCGTCGCGTTTTTCGCCGCCGATTCGGAGTTGCGCCGGCGTCTGCGCGAGGACCTGCGCCGCGCGCCCGACATCGCCCGTGCGCTGGCGCGCCTTTCCGTTGGCCGTGGCGGCCCCCGCGATCTCGCCAATATCCGCGATGGATTGAAGGCCTCGCGCGCAATACGCGATCAGCTCGGCAAGCTCAACGATCCCATGAAGCCTGCATTGGGCGAGATCGAAATCGCCCGCGCCGATCTTATTGACGGGATTGCGGCGGCGAATGCCGTTTCCGACAGGCTGGAGCATCTGCTTGTCGCCGAGCCGCCGTTCCTGGCGCGCGACGGCGGTTTCATCGTGGCGGGCGCACACACCCCGCTCGATGAAGTGCGCAGCCTGCGCGATGAATCCCGCCGCGTCATCGCCACGCTGGAAGCGAAGTACAAGCTGGACAGCGGTGTCTCGGCGCTGCGCATCAAGCACAACGGCATCCTGGGTTACTTCATCGAGGTGACGCCGCAGCATGGCGACAAGCTGATGGAAGGCGAAAATCGCACGCTCTTCCGCCACCGCCAGACCATCGGCAGCGCGGTGCGCTTCACGACAGATGAGCTTGCCACGCTTGCCACGCGCATTTCGCAAGCCGCCGATCAGGCGCTCGCCATCGAACGTGAATTGTTCGAAGCGATGCTGGCCGCGATCCTCGATGCCTCGGTGTCGCTAGCCCGCGTCGCCGATGCCCTCGCCCGTATCGATGTGGCGACGGCGCTGGGCGAGCTTGCGATCGCCGCGCGGCATGTGCGCCCGGTGGTGGATGAAAGTCTCAATTTCAAAATCCATCGCGGAAGGCATCCTGTGGTGGAGGCGGCGCTCGCCGCCGATCACGCCAATCCCTTCGTGCCCAACGATTGCGACCTGTCGGCGGATGCAAAGCGCATCTGGCTCGTCACCGGTCCCAACATGGCCGGCAAGTCCACCTTCCTGCGCCAGAACGCCCTCATCGCGGTGATGGCGCAGATGGGCGCCTTCGTTCCCGCCGAAAGCGCACATATCGGCATCGTCGACAAATTGTTCTCCAGAGTGGGTGCGGCGGACGACCTGGCACGCGGCCGCTCGACCTTCATGGTCGAGATGGTGGAAACCGCCGCCATCCTGAATCAGGCGACGCCGCACAGCCTCGTCATACTTGACGAGATCGGCCGCGGCACGGCGACCTTCGATGGCCTCGCCATAGCCTGGGCGGCGGTCGAGCACATGCACGAGAAGAACAAGTCGCGCGCGCTCTTCGCCACGCATTATCACGAGATGACGGCACTGGCCGAACGTCTCTCCTCGCTGGCCTGCGTGACGATGAGCGTGAAGGAGTGGAAGGACACCATCGTCTTCCTGCACGAAGTCGCGCCGGGGGCCGCCGATCGCTCCTATGGCATTCACGTCGCAAAGCTTGCGGGCTTGCCGGCCGCCGTCATTGGCCGTGCCGAAGAAGTGTTGCGCGCGCTGGAGGAAGGCCGCGAAGGCCACAAGCCGCTCGCCCGCATCGACGACCTGCCGCTCTTCGCCGCGAATGCGCCGGTCGCCGCCACACCGCAGGCGAGCGCGGTGGAAGAAGAGCTTCGGGCCATTTCGCCCGATGCGCTGACACCCAGGCAGGCGCTCGACCTGCTTTATGCGCTGAAAGCCAAGTTGCCCAGGGAATAGGGCCGCTTCCGCACCGTTGCGCAAAATGCGAAACTGGACACATGAGCAGTTCCGCCCGCGCACCGCGCAAGTTCCTTGTCGTCGTGGACAAGACGCCGGAATCCAGGGTGGCGATCCGGTTCGCCACGCGCCGCGCGCAGGCCACGGGCGGGCGCGTCACGCTTCTGTGCGTGGCGAGCCATGCCGACTTCCAGCAATGGCGCGGCGTCGAGGAGATCATGAAGGACGAGGCGCACCAGGAAGCGGAGTCGCTGATCTACGAAGCCGCCAGGATGGTCAACGAACTGTCGGGCATCGTTTGCGAACTCGTCATCGGCGATGGCCGCAGCATGGATGCGCTGATGAATCTGCTGAAGAACGACTCCGATATTTCCATCCTCGTGCTCGCCGCCTCGACCGCGAAGGAAGGCCCCGGCCCGCTTGTCGCGACGGTCGCCACCGCGGCGCATTATCCCATTCCCGTCACCATCGTCCCGGGCAATCTTACCGAGACCGACATCGACGCCCTCGCATAAGGAACTCTGCAATGCGTTATTTGCACACAATGGTCCGCGTGAAGGATCTGGATGCTTCGCTCGATTTCTACTGCAACAAGCTCGGGCTGAAGGAAGTGCGCCGCATCGAGAACCAGGGCGGGCGCTTCACGCTCGTTTTTCTCTCGGCGCCGGGCGATGTGGAGCGCGCCGCGAAGGACCAGGCCCCGCTCGTCGAGCTCACCTACAATTGGGACACCGAGGACTACAAGGGCGGACGCAACTTCGGCCACCTCGCCTATCGCGTGGACAATATTTACGATACGTGCAAGCGGCTGATGGATGGCGGCGTCACCATCAATCGCCCGCCGCGCGACGGCCATATGGCTTTCGTGCGCTCGCCGGACGGCATCTCGGTGGAGTTGCTGCAGGAAGGCGGCTCGCTTCCGCCGGCCGAGCCCTGGGCCTCGATGCCGAATACCGGCGTCTGGTAACCCAAAAGCCCGCAAACATTCACTTTCCGGCGTGCGTCGTGCATAGTGCGGCCGCGCATCGAAGGCCGTCCGCGTTGATCATTTCGCACCGCCACAAGTTCATTTTCTTCGCCGTGCCGAAGACGGGCACCCATTCGGTGCGTCAGGCGTTGCGCGTGCATATGGGCGATGAGGATCTCGAGCAGGTCGGGCTCTTCGTGAAGAAGCGCTTTCCCTTTCCGGAATTTGCGGACATCACCCATGGCCACATCAATGCGCGGCAGATCCGTGCCGTGCTGGGCGAGAAGATGTTCGCGGAGTATTTCAAGTTCGCCTTCGTCCGCAATCCCTTCGACCGCTTCGTCTCCTATTGCGCCTTCATGGGCCGCGACGGCGGCTTCGCGGCCAATCCGCGGGCCTACATGAACGCGGTGATCGCGCAGGCCAAGCCGCCATATCGGCTTCTGTTCCTGCCGCAATCCGAATTCCTCGCCGGCGACGACGGGAAGCTGGCAATGGATTTCATCGGCCGCACCGAGGAGATGCAGGCAAGTTACGACAAGGTCTGCGCGCGCCTGGGGATTCCGAATGCCGATCTTGGACGCGTCAACGCCTCCAGCCATGGGCGCTATGACGAATATCTGGATCCGCGCTTGCGCGACTGGATCGGCAACTTCTACGCCCGCGATTTCGAGATGCTCAACTACAGCAGAGACATTCATGCAGCCGAACCCACGTAAAACCCGCGGATTGCG
>DATIVW010000295.1:0-12113 GCA_035465595.1 Rhizomicrobium sp.
CTCCGTGATGAACCTGGAAATGCCAGATGTTCGAGGTCAGCGCATCGGCGGCGGCTTCCCGCTGCCTGGCCGGAATCGCCGACAGCAAGGTCGCGGCCGAGAGCGCACGATCTATGATGCGCTCATTGATCGCGCTTTCCGTCGCCTGTTGCTGCACCAGCTGGAACCATGTGGCGACGGCGACATTCGACAGCAGCACCGCAGCCGCGGTGACGACGACGAGCTGCGCGCCGAGCGTGCGCGGCCACCAGTTCGAAGGCCAAAGCCTCATTCGTTTTCGGGTTCCACCGCCATCATGTAACCGCCACCCCAGACGGTTTTGATATAGCGCGGATTCTTCGGGTCCGGTTCGATCTTTTTGCGCAGCCGGCTGACATGGTTGTCGATCGAGCGGTCGAACAGTTCGGCGTCGCGGCCCTTGGTGATGTCGAGAAGCTGGTTGCGGGTCAGTGCGATCTTGGGCCGTTCCAGAAGCGCCTGCAGCAGGCTGAATTCGCCGCTGGAGAGCGCCATTGCAACGCCGTCCGCCCCGATCAGCTCCCGCTGCCCGGTGTCGAGGATCCAGTCACCGAACCTGATGCGTTCGGCTTCGGGCGGCTTTTGCCGTGGCGGCAAAGCCTGTGTGCGCCGCAACACTGCGCCGATGCGCGCGATCAGCTCGCGCGGGGAAAAGGGCTTGGGGATGTAGTCGTCCGCGCCCATCTCCAGGCCGATGATGCGGTCGACTTCCTCGCCGCGCGCGGTGAGCAGGATGACGGGGATTTGCGAGGTCTCGCGGATCGAACGGCACAGGCTGAGTCCGTCCTCGCCGGGCATCATGATGTCCAGCACCACCAGGTCTATCGCGGCGCCTTTCATCAGCTTGCGCGCCGCCAATGCGTCCGCAGCCGTCGTGGCGCGGTAGCCGTGCTCGCGCAGATAGCGTCCCAGCGGCTCGCGGATGTCGCGCGCATCCTCGACGATCAGGACATGCGGCTTGGCTTCTTCCCGGACCATCAACATGGCTCCACGATGCTAGGGCGGTTGGTCATGTGCAAATTCTTATTGTCTCAAAGTATCGCAGGAACGGAAGGTGCACACGCGCTGTGACCAGTTTCCCCGGGAAAGACAAAGTTTCGGGACCGGACATCCGCAGTCTAGCCAACCAGGGGAGCGTATTTGAAGGAGATATGGGGATGAAGCCCATTGTTCGATACGCGCTGCTTTCGAGCGCAGTTGTTCTCGTCGCCGGTGCGATCGCCTGGACCATGTTCGGAATGTCTGGCCGGGCGCCGGCTGCCGGGGTTGCACAAGCAAGCGACAATTATGTCGCCGCAGCAGCAACACGGCCCGCGCGCGGAAGCGGCGGCAGGTTCTTTGCGCAATACGATCTGGACCATGATGGAAGGATCACGCGAGACGAATTCGGCAAGGGCCTGTCAGGTCAATTCTCGCAAAATGCGGCCGGTGCGCAAACGATGACCGAGACCCAATACGTAGCTTACCGGATGGCGGATCTGCGTCAGCGGGCCGACCAGTCTTTCCGCCGCGACGACTGGAATGGCGACGGCAAGTTGTCCCTGGATGAATACCTTGCGCCCGAACGCGCACGTTTCGAATCCGCCGACCGGGACGGCACGGGTTCAATTCGCTGCACCAGCCGAGCCCTCGACGATTCCTCCGGTGCCAATGGACGCGCAGCGGATTTTGGTAGCCGCAGCGGCGGAGCCCGGGCCGCGATCTGCCGCTACGAGGATCTCAATCACGACGGCGTGGTGACGCGCGCGGAATTCGACCAGGCGATGCAGCAGGAGTTCGCGTCGGCCGCGAAGGGCGGCGTGCTCAACGCCGACCAGTTCTACGCGATCATGGCGTCGCACGTGCATGAGAGCGCAACCCGCACCTTCGCGCGGCTCGATGCCAACCAGGACGGAAAGCTCGATCTTGCCGAATTTTCCACATCCGAGCTGCGCTATTTCAGGCGGCTCGACCGCAATGGCGACGGCGTGGTGACGCATGATGAGATCGGCGCCGGCCGCCGCACGGCCTCCAGCTATTCCCGGAATCCGAGAGGAAGTTGATTCCGGTCGTAGCGCAGCGCGGGCGGCATCTCGTTCCCCTTGCCGCCCGCGCGGCGTCTATTGTTTGGAACCGCGCAGGTCCCGCGTCATCTCGGCCAGGATCGACACCGCGATCTCGGCCGGCGAACGCGCGCCGATATCGAGCCCGACGGGGCCGCGAATACGCGTGAGGTCGTCTTCGCCAAAACCTTGTGCCTTCATCCGCTCCCGGCGCGCGGCTTGTGTCTTCTTGGAACCGAGCGCGCCGATGTAGAAGCAGTTCGAGCGAAGTGCCGCGATCAATGCCGGATCGTCCAGCTTGGGATCATGTGTGAGCAGGACGATCGCGCTGCGCGGGCCGAGCGGAGCCTTGGCCAATGCCTCGTCGGCCCAGTCATGCGAAAGGGCAATTCCGGGAAAGCGCTCCGTCGTTGCAAAGGCCGTGCGCGGATCGATGATGCGCACGCCGTAGCCTGCAAGTGCCGCCATCCGGCTGAGCGGCTGGGCGATGTGGACCGCGCCCACGATCACCAGGTCGAGCGGCGGATTGTAGACTTCAAGGAACCAGCTTCTCCCGTCGATTTCGACATTGCCGCTCGAATCGGCGCGCGCCGCATCCATCGCGGCAAGGCCGAGCGCGGTCTTGTCGGCATCAGGATCGATGAGCTTCTCGTCGCCGCTGGCAAGATCGACAGCGCGCACCACCGCCCGGCCTTGCCGGCGCGCATCGTTCAGCGCCGTGAGCGTTTCGCGTTTCATCTAGGCCAGCGGCTCGACGAAGACTTCGATGCGTCCGCCGCAGGCCAGGCCCACGGCCCAGGCCTGTTCATCGCTGACGCCGAATTCCAGCTTGCGCACCTTGCCGTCCTTCATGGCATTGAGTGCATCCTCGATCACGGCGCCTTCCACGCATCCGCCCGAGACCGAGCCGACGAAGGCCCCGTCGTCGCGGATCGCGATCTGGCTGCCGGCAGGGCGGGGCGAGGAGCCCCATGTCTTCACCACCGTGCCGAGCGCGACCTTGCGTCCCGCGCCGAGCCAGCCGGCGGCGGTTGTCAGAACGTCCTGTTCGCCTGCGCTCATGCTTCCAGCGCGTGCGCCACCGCACGCTTGGCCATGACCGTCACCAGATGGGCGCGGTATTCCGCTGTCGCGTGAATGTCAGAATTGAGATCGCCGGAAGGAACCTTGATGTTTGCGACAGCATCCGGCGTGAAGCTCTTGGCCAAGGCGGCCTCCATCGCTTCCACGCGGAACACGCCGGGACCTGCGCCAGTCACCGCGACGCGAACGCCGCCTGCGGTCTGCGCCACGAACACGCCGGCCATGGGATAGCGCGAAGCCGGATTGGGGAACTTCTGGTAACCCGCACGTTGCGGTTTCCTGAACGAAACCTCCGTGATGATCTCGCCGTCTTCGAGTGCGGTGGAGAACATCCCGGTGAAGAAGTCATCCGCCTTGATCTCGCGCTTCGTGGTCTTGATCGTCGCGCCGAGGGCCAGCACCGCCGCCGGATAATCCGCCGCCGGATCGTTGTTGGCCAGCGAGCCGCCGATCGTGCCCATCGCGCGCACGGCAGGATCGCCGATCTCGCTCGCCAGATGCGCCAGCGCCGGGATCAGGCGGCGCACGTCGGCAGACGCCGCCACCGCGCCATGCGTGGTCGCGGCCCCGATGGTGAGCGTGTCGCCGGATGCCCGGATGAAGGAAAGCTCGGCCAGCTTCGAGATGTCGATCAGCGTGGGCGGATTGGCGAGGCGCATCTTCATCGTGGGGATGAGTGTCTGTCCGCCGGCAAGCAGTTTCGCATCCGGGTTCTTCGCCAGCATCGCCTGCGCATCGCCCAGCGATTTCGCGCGCGTGTATTCGAACTGGTACGGGATCATGCCGCGCTCATCTTCTTCGACGCGTCCTCGATGGACGAGACGATGTTGTGATAGCCCGTGCAGCGGCAGATGTTGCCTTCCAGCTCGCGGCGGATGGTTTCGCGGTCCATGGCGCCGTTGCGCCTGATGGCATCGACCGCGGTCATGATCATGCCCGGCGTGCAGAAGCCGCATTGCAGGCCATGGTTTTCGCGGAAGGCTTCCTGCACGGGATGCAGCTTGCCATCCTTCGCAAGGCCCTCGATCGTCGTGACCTGTGCGCCTTCAGCCTGCACCGCAAACATGGAGCAGGATTTCACCGCGCGGCCATCGATATGCACCACGCAGGCGCCGCACTGGCTCGTATCGCAACCGATATGGGTTCCCGTCAGGCGCAGATTCTCGCGCAGGAAATAGACGAGCAGGGTGCGGTCCTCGATGTCCGCCGAAACGGGTTTACCGTTCACCGTCATGGAAACGGTGGTCATGTCTGTTCTCCGTGTGGAATAGCGCGTTGAGCGAAAGTTTCGGCCCCCGGGCGCGATGCGTCAAGCGTCACAGGCTGACGCCGAACAGCACCAGCAGGATGATGATGACCGCGATCAGGCCGACGACCCAGATCTCCGGCGCAACCCCCTCGCGCTTGCCGGACGGTTCTGGCGCAGTTTCATCGGACGCGGGCGGTTCCGGCGACGGCGCGGAAGAATCCAAAACCTCTTCGCCGGCGGCGCCGGCAGCGGACGCCGCCGCGATCGCGTTGGAAAAGCGGCTGAAGAAATCGTCGGCGATCTGTTTTGCCGCGCCGTCGATCAGGCGCTGGCCGATCTGCGCGAGCTTGCCACCGATATTGGCCTTGGCAGTGTAGGAGAGGGCGGTGCCGCCATCCTCCGGCGTCAGCACGATGTCGGCTTCGCCTTTCGCAAATCCGGCTACGCCGCCCTGGCCTTCGCCGCGCAGCGTCGCGCGATGCGGCGGGTCCAGGTTCTCGAGCGCGACATTGCCTTTGAACGTCGCCTTCACCGGTCCGATCTTCAGCGTCGCCACGGCTTCGAAATGCGTGGCGTCGGTCTTCGTCATCTTCTCGCAGCCGGGAATACAGCTCTTGAGGATCTCCGCGTCGTTGAGCGCAGCCCACACGATTTCGGGCGCGGCGGGGATCAGATAACGGCCGGAAAAATCCATGACGGGCGAGGCTCCCTGGGCGGCGATTCGAGAATAGAAAACAGCATCAACATCTTAGACTTGGCCGGATACAGTTAACGGCCCCCGAGCTCTTTGCAGGGTAAAGCTTTTATGTCACCTGCGGTTGTGTTAACCTTATTTTTACTATCGAAGTTCCGAGAATCGGGGCACGGGGATGGAAACGGGTAGCGTGTTGGCATCGCCAGGGGCCGGCGAAATGCCTTTTGAAGTTACGGGCCTCATCAAGTGGTTCGATCTCGCCAAAGGCTACGGTTTCATCAAGCCGTCAAGCGGTCCGCAGGGCGATGTCCTCCTGCATCAGACTTGCGTGCGCCAGTCGGGATTCAAGAACGCCTATGAAGGCGCCAAGGTCGTGTGCGAAGCCGTGCAGGGGCCAAGAGGCCTGCAGGCGAAGCGCGTGATCGCGCTGGACAACTCCACCGCCGCGCCGCAAGCCGCGCAACCGCAACGATCCAGCCGCTTCACGTCCGAGCCGCGCGGCCCGGCCTTCGAGGCGACGGTGAAATGGTTCAACCGCGGCAAGGGCTACGGCTTCGTTTCGCGCGGACCCAACACGCCCGACATCTTCGTCCACATGGAAACGCTCCGCCGTTACGGGCTGCGCGAACTCCAGCAGGGGCAACATGTCCGCGTGCGGGTGGGCGACGGTCCGAAGGGCGAGCTGGCGGCCGAAATCGCGGTCCTGGATCAGTAATCGAAACTTTCCATCCGGCATGTATGATGCCCGCGCATCTGGGCGGTGAGGCGGCATGCGCGTTCTGAGTATCCTGGCGGCGATGATCCTGACACTCTGCGCAAGCGCGCTCGCCGATCCCCGGCCGCCCGCCAAGCCGCTTCCGCACACCGTCCTCGTCATCGACACCACGGCCGGGCAGGCGAAGTTCGACGTCGAAGTCGCGGGGGACTGGCGCTCGCAGGAATACGGGCTGATGAACCGAAAATCCCTGCCCCGGAACGCGGGCATGATCTTCGATTTCCATATTCCCGCGATGACGAGCTTCTGGATGAAGAACACGCTCATCCCGCTCGACATGATCTTCATCCGCCAGGACGGCACGATTTCGTCCATCGCGCCCGACGCCGTGCCCATGTCGCTGACCTCGATCCCATCGGCAGAGCCGGTGCGCGCGGTGCTGGAGATCAATGGCGGCGAAGCGGCCAAGCTGGGCATCTATCCCGGCCAGAAGGTGCACAACGCCATCTTCGGAGACGCTGCCAAAACCCATTAGTTGAAGCCCGGCGAGCGACCGTGTAAGCACCCCTCCGGACCCGGGGCGTAGCTCAGCCTGGTAGAGCACTAGCTTTGGGAGCTAGGGGTCGCGAGTTCGAATCCCGCCGCCCCGACCATTTTTTGAGGAGAGCCACATGCGCGCGCGTATCTATCGCCCGACCAGGAATGCGATGCAGTCGGGCAAGGCGCGCACCAAGGCGTGGATTCTGGAGTTCGAGCCGGAAACGGCCAAGCGCCCGGATCCGCTGATGGGCTGGACGAGCTCGAACGACATGCGCCAGCAGGTGCAGCTGGAATTCGACACCTCCGAAGAGGCGATCGCCTACGCCGACAAGAACGCCATTCCCTACCAGCTGTTTGAGCCGCATGCGCCCAGGCCGCGGCCCAAGTCCTACGCCGACAATTTCAGATTTGATCGCAAGGTCCCCTGGAGCCACTAGACTTTGGCGGGTACCGCAATGAAACCGGAAGGGGCTACCCTTTCGGCCTGTCAGTGCGTTTTGGCCCCGTAGCTCAATGGATAGAGCACCAGCCTTCTAAGCTGCGATATGCAGGTTCGATTCCTGCCGGGGCCGCCATCACCGCCGCTTTTCGCAACAGGCAATCACCACGGCGGTATCTCCGCATCTGCGTCTTCTTCGGGAGTTGGGGTTCGGTACTCCCAGTCGCCGCCGCGCCAGCGGCGCATTCCAGGAGACGATCATTCGCGTATGGCCGCGCCGTCTCATTGAATGCCGCTGAATATGGATGCCACCCGCCATCGCGCCCTTTGAGTGTCAGCCATATTGTCTTCAGCAGAGGTGCCAGACGTCGGCGCGCTCGACTTCCAAGTCCGCTGGTCGCGCCCATATCCCTGCTTGGTGAACTATTACAGGACAGTCATTATCAAAAGAAAACGCACTGTCAATCTGTATGGTTCAAGACAAACTGGTGTCGTTGCTGAACTCAGTGAATTGTCTTTACTGCAGGCACACTATTCACGTTTGAAAGGACCGAACGCTTTTCTCCAGAATTGCACTTCAAATATCCGCAAACCGAAGACTGTCTTCGAATAACTGTTCTGGAGCGAACAGCCCAGAGAGGTTGTCTATCGCAATCTGCGACACGGATGTGCGGCCCCATCCCAGATGACAGACAGCAAACAGCCTCAACTCATCTCTGAGTCGAGGCTGCCTAGGGTCAGAATCTTCTCAATATTCCGGTGGAGGCGGTGGCGGTCCGTAGCCTGGCGGAGGTGGCGGCGGATAATCGCGGTACCCAGGGCGGAAGCGGCCCGGCATCGGCACCTCGTTGCCGCGCGAGGTCATGCACTGGGCATAGGCCGCATCGTACGCGCGCTGGACGCCATACTGCTTGTAGCCGGGGTCGGAGGATGCGTTCCCGATGAGGCCGCCGGCCGTGCCGCCGACAATCGCGCCCTTGGTGTCGCCAACAGCCGCTCCGAGTCCGGCGCCAATCGCCGTGCCAAGGATGGTGTTGGTCGCGGATCTGTCGTTGGCCGCCTTGACGCGTCCGGCAATGCGGTCGCTCGCGTAATGCTGGCAATCGTAATCGTCGCGGTCGAAGGCCTGCAGGCTCTTGCCCCTGCCGGGCATGGCCGAGAAGGACGGGCCTTCCGGGGTGGTGACGCAACCGGCGAGCAACAACATCGCCGTGGCGGCAATAACTGGAATCTTGCGCATGGAACTCCTCGAATGGGCACGCACCATCTAAACGCCCCTCAAGGCGCAATCGTGGCAATGCATACAGAGTGAAATGTCCCGGCTGAACGGCGGCTGAACAGCACCGATTACCGGGCCTCCATGTTCAGGCCATGAATCTTTCGCAGGCGCCAGAAACCGGAATGCCGCCGCAGGTTATTGCAGCACTTGGGGGAAGCGGCTGGGCATCCGGCGCGATAACCGACATTCCACTACGGCAAGTCCCGCTTGAAGCCGCGCGCCAATGTGGGAACATCCTCTGACCGCCACGGAGGATGACATGAGCGAATTTCTCGATGTTCTGTACGAGGTGAAGGATCGCGTCGCCGTCGTGACGCTGAACCGCCCGGACCGGCTCAATGCTTATACCGGCAGCATGGCCGACGGCATCAAGCAGGCATTCGCGAAAGCGGCGAACGACCCCGATGTGCGCGTCATCGTGCTGACAGGCGCAGGTCGCGGTTTTTGCGCCGGCGCGGACATGGAAGTCCTTTCCGCGCATGTTGCCGAAGGCGGCAACTCCGCAACGCGCACCGCGCCCGGAGCGATCGACAATTCGTTCTCATCGCCGCTTGGGCCTAACATCGACGAGCACTTCACGGACGCCGAGCGGTTTGGCTATTTCGCGCGCACGAAGAAACCGATCATCGCCGCCATCAACGGCCCGGCGGCCGGCATCGGCCTCATCATGGCGCTGTATGCAGACATCCGCTTTGCGGCGGACAAGGCCGTCTTCACGACAAGTTTCGCCCAGCGCGGACTGATCGCCGAACATGGAATCTCGTGGCTCCTGCCGCGCCTGGTGGGACAGGCCAATGCGCTCGATCTGCTGCTCTCGGCGCGCAAGATCGGCGCCGAAGAGGCGCAGCGGCTGGGCCTCGTGAACAAGGTGTTCGCGCAGGAGAATTTCATGGACAACGTCATGGCCTATGCGCGCCACATGGCCGATACCGTGTCACCGCGCTCGATGGCGGTGATGAAGGCGCAGGTCTGGAAATCCAACTTTCAGGACTTCAACCAGGCTCTTGCCGTGGCCGATGCCGAGATGAGCACCAGCCTGGCCCATCCGGAATTCAAGGAAGGCGTGGCGCACTTCATCGAAAAGCGCCCGCCCAGATTTGCCGACATCTGAATCGTCCGGAATGCAAGATTGACCTGCGCCGCCGAGGGGCTACAACCCGCGCCCGGACGTTGATGCAGGCGCGGGAATGTCATGAAGATCGTGGGCGGAAAATGGTCGAACTGGTCCGGCGGCGTGACCAGCAAGCCCAGGCAGGTCGTTGCGCCGAAAGATGAGGTCGCGCTTGCCGCGGCCATACGCTCGACCGAAGACACCGTGCGTGCGCCCGGAAGCGGCCATTCCTTCACGCCGGTCTGCGCCAGCGACGGCATGATCGTCGATCTTGCCGCGTTCACGGGCCTGAAGAGCGTCGACAAGCAGAAGCTCACCGCAACCTTCGGCGCGGCGACGCCGCTTTGGGCGATCGGTCCGGCGCTGTTCAAGGAAGGTCTCGGCCTCAAGAACATGGGCGACATCGATCGCCAGACGCTCGGCGGCGTGGTCGGCACCGGCACGCATGGCACGGGCCGCACGCTCGGCAGCTTTTCCGCCGCGGTCGCGGGTTTCAAGCTCGTCACCGCGAATGGCGATCTTCTGAACTGCACGCCGGAGGAAAACGCCGAAGTGTTCGCGGCGGGACGCTGCTCCATCGGCACGCTGGGGGTGATGACGGAAATCACCATGCATGTCCGTCCGGCCTACAGACTGGTGGAAAAGAATTTCCTCCTGCCGCCGGACGAACTCTTCGCGAAACTCGACAGCCTCGTGAACGACAACCGGCATTTCGAATTCTTCTGGTTTCCTTATGCGGACGTCGCGATCTGCAAGTCGCTCAACGAGACCACCGAAGTGGCGCCAGCGCCGCGCAACGCCGAGCAGATGTACGAACGCGGCGAGAAGGGCAGCTCGCACGAGAAGACCTTTGCCGCCATCAACGCCGTGCTGCCTTACACGCCGTTCCTGCTCAAGCGGACGCACGCGCTGTTTTCGCAGCTGATGCCCGGCGCGCCGAAGGTGCGCTGGAGCAGCGAGATCCTGCCCAGCCCGCGCACGGTGCGTTTCAACGAGATGGAATATGCCGTGCCGTATGCGAAGGGGCCGGACGCCATTCGCGAAGTCGTGGCGAAGATCCGCAAGGACCGGATCAACACCGGCTTTCCCATCGAATATCGCAGCATCGCCGCGGACGATGTCTGGATCAGCCCGTTCCAGGGCCGCGAGAGCGCGACCATTGCCGTCCACCAGTACCGCACCGTGGACACGACCCCGTACTTCAACGCCTGCGAGGCGATCTTCAGGCGCTATGAAGGCCGTCCGCACTGGGGAAAACGCCATACGCGCACCAGCCATGATCTGGCCGCGGTTTACCCGGAATTCGGCCGGTTTCAGGCGCTACGCAGGCGGCTGGATCCACGTGGCAAGTTCTTGAATGCGCACCTGCGTGCCATATTTGAGTAGCACAGGAGTTGAAGATGACCCGCAAAGCCAAGGCTTTCTGGTTGAGCATTCTTCTCGGTGCGATTCTCGCCGTCGCCGTTGCCGATGAGAACTGGATGATGGCCGCCGTCGTGGGCGCTGCCGTCGTCGCTTCGCTATGGGTGTTCGTTCACGCCTATCCGCGCGATGCCGCACCGCCTGCCGACCGCCGCCATGAAGCCACGCTGCGCCGCAAGGCGGGGTTGAAGCCGCACTAGCCCAGCTTGCGATAGAAGCACACCGGTTCGCCCGTGTGGCAGGCCGGCCCTGTCTGATCCACCTTCAGCAGCAGCGCATCGCCATCACAATCGATGTAGGCTTCCACGAGCTTTTGCGTGTGTCCGGACGTTTCGCCCTTGGTCCACAGCGATTTGCGCGACCGGGACCAGTAGGTGACCGCGCCGCTTGCAAGCGTCTTCTCCAGCGCTTCGCGGTTCATCCATGCCAGCATCAGCACCGCGCCAGACTTCGCATCCTGCGCGATGGCGGGCACCAGCCCGTCCGCGTTGAAGGCGACGGTTTTCATGAAATCGGCTCGCGAGATCGTTTCGCTCATGTGAGACGCGCCAGTCCCTGTTCGAGATCGGCGATCAGGTCGTCCGCGCTCTCCAATCCCGCGTGGATGCGGATGACGGGGCCTTCCGCCTTGAAGCCGCCCGCCGTGCGATGGATTTTCGCCGGAACGATCAGGCTCTCATAGCCGCCCCAGGAATAGCCCATGCCGAACAGCTTGAGGCTGTCCATGAACGCGGCGAGGCGCTCGTGCGGCACGTCTTTCAGCACGACGCCGAACAGTCCCGTCGCGCCCTTGAAGTCGCGCTTCCAGATCGCGTGTCCGGGATCGGATTCGAGGGCAGGGTGGAGAACGCGCGAAACGGCGGGGTGTTTCGCGAGCCAGCGCGCGAGTCTCAGGCCGTTCTCCTGATGGCGCGCGAGGCGCACCGGCATGGTGCGCAGCCCGCGAAGGGCCAAATAGCAATCGTCGCCGCTGGCATAGAGGCCAAGATCGTTGTGCGTGTTCTCGAGCCGCGCGCGATGTTTTTCATTCGCTGTCACGTAGCCGATCATCACATCGGCATGACCGCCGACGTATTTGGTCGCCGCCTGGACCGACAGGTCGACACCGTGCTCGAACGCGTTGAAATAGATCGGCGTGGCCCAGGTGTTGTCGAGCAGCACCGACGCACCGTGCTTGTGCGCGGCGGCGGCAATGGCCGGAACGTCCTGGACCTCGAAGGTGAGCGAGCCGGGGCTTTCACAGAACACCGCCTTGGTGTTCGGCTTCAACAGCTTTTCGGTGCCGGCGCCGACCAGCGGATCGTAATAGGTCGTCTCGATGCCGAAGCGTTTCAGCGTCCGGTCGCAGAGCTGGAGGGTGGGGTGATAGCAGCTGTCCACCATCAAAAGGTGATCGCCCGCGCCGCACACCGCCTGGACTGCCAGCGCGATCGCGCCGAGGCCGGAGGGCGCGACGATGGTCCGCGCGCCGCCTTCCAGTTGGTTGACGGCCTTCTCGAAGCTGTCGGAACTCGGCGTGCC
>DATIVW010000296.1:0-2741 GCA_035465595.1 Rhizomicrobium sp.
GGTGCGCGCGCTGGTGCAGGCCTCGCTCGGCCGCGCGCCGGACGAGATGCAGTTCTTCTTTGCCGCGCCCAGGCCCGACTATGACGCGAAGGTGCGCGCGGCGCTGGGCGCGCATGTGAGCTATGGCGCGCCGGTCAACCGCGTGACCCTGCCAAAAGCATGGATGGAGATCCCGTCGACCGGCGCGGACAGCGCGCTTCATCGCAGCGCGTTGTCAGAATTGCAGGCGGCGCTCTCGCGCCTCGACAATCCGGTGGACCTGCGCGCGCAGGCGGAGCGGCTGCTGCAGACGATGCCCGATGGAAGGCTCAGCGCCGACGACGTGGCGGGCGCGCTGGGCGTGTCGCGGCGCACACTGACACGGCGCCTGCGCGACGCGGGCACGCAATTCCGCGACCTGCTCGATGACGAGATGAAATCGCGTGCACAAAAACTTCTCGCAGCCAGGACGTTCTCGCGCGACGAGATCGCCGAACGGCTCGGCTATCGGGATCCCACCAGCTTCAGCCGTGCCTGCCGAAGGTGGTTCAACGCTTGATCCGGCTGTTGATGGCAATGCAGCTTCGGAAAATTCCGCGACCTGCAGGTTTGATCTGCATCACAAACGATTTGCCCATTCGTCTCAGCATGCACATCGCGTTGTCGGGCGCCGTACGAAGCGCGGCCGATCGCAATGAGACGGAGAATTCCCATGAAGATATTGCTTATCTCGACAGCCGCCGCAGCCCTTTTGCTGGGGGCGCCGATGGCGACCGCCGCCGACCGGGCACCGGTCCAGTCGGCGCAGAATTTCCATCCGGCGCCGTGGAACAACCCCAAAATTCACGCCGCGAAGCCGCGATGGTCGCGCGGCGACCGGCTGCCCAATCAATATCGCCAGCGCCAGTACTACGTAAACGACTGGCAGCGGCGCGGTTTCCGCAGGCCGCCCCGCGGCTATCGCTGGGTGCACGACGACGACAACAATTTCTTCCTCGCGCTGATGGCGACAGGCATGATCGCCGATGTCGTCATGCGGAGCGACCGTGACCAGCTGTGGCGCGAGCACTACCGCCGCGAATACACCTATGACGACGACATCTATTACCGGGAGTGCCGCAATTCGCCGGATCCCGCGGGCATCTTCGCCGGCGCGATCATCGGCGGCCTTCTGGGACAAGCCGCAGGGCACGGCGGCGGCGCGACGCTTGCCGGCGTGATCTTCGGCGGCGCAATGGGCGCGGCGCTGACAAGCCACATGGACTGTGAAGACCGCAGCTATGCCTATAGGACCTACTACGATGGATTCAATTCGGGGCGCGTCGGCTATCCCTATGCCTGGCACAATCCGCGCAACAACCATCGCGGCGAGTTCCGTGTGCGATCCTACTACAACGATCCTTACGGTTTTCGTTGCGCGAACTTCAGCCAGATGACCTACGTCCGCGGGCGTTCGTACGACGCAACCGGCAGGGCATGCCGTCAGCCTGACGGAACATGGGCAGTCGTGAACTGACAATGGCTCCCGGCAGTGTCCACATTCGGGGACACTGCCGCTTCCGGCGCGGCTCATGTCTTTGCCGGCGGGAACATATGCCCGCGCCATCCATTCTGGTTGCACAGCAATTCATGAGGGAAGCGCCGTGCTGCGTCTCGCAATTCTCTTTCTGATACTGGGACTCGTCGCTGCCGTTCTGGGCTTTGGCGGTATTGCCGGCGCATCGTTCGCCATCGCCAAGACGCTGGTGTGGGTGTTCCTGGTGATCTTCCTGATCTTCCTCGTGCTGGGCCTCATGGCGGCTCGCAGGGTTTCCGGACCCTAGCCGGGCCGTTCCGTTCTGAACCAGCAGAAGCGCCGGCACTTGCCGGCGCTTTTTCGTTGTCTGCACGCCCGGGCCGTCAATCTTAACGATTGAGTGTGATCAGTGGGTTGCGCGTCCGTCGGCTAACTGACTGTGTATATTAACGAAATCCCGAAATACCCGGGTTTAGCCCGTATCCGTGATTCATTTCCCGACATGGATAATTTATAGTTACCGTGAGGCCAGCAGGTAAGACCTCATTAAGTAATGCGTTTGTGGGAGTGGGCAGATGTCGGAGAATTTCGGAGACCTTCTGGACCTGGCGCCAGACAAAGCAAAAGAAGAGCCATGGTCGTCGCATCCGGATGGCGGGATCATCTGGGTGGGCCGCGCGAAGCCCGAGGAACTGCCCGAGCTTTATGCCCTGACGCAGCGCGAGGTGGGCGAGAACATCACCTCCCTCGAAACGCTGCAGAACATGCACGCCTACAACCACGACACCGTCTGGGGCGTGTACCGCGCCAGCGACAGGACTCGCGCGGACAAGACGTTGGTCGGCTATGCCGCGATCATCCTGCTAAACCAGGCCGGCCTGGAAGCGCTCGAGGAATCCCGCTTCGACGGCATCGACCCCGACATGCGTATGGTCGTTCCGTCCGATACGCGGCCGCAGGCGATCTACATGTGGGTCGTGGTCATGCGCAAAGTCTCGCGCATCGGCGGCTGGCTGATCGCCAACGCGCTGGGCGCAGAGCGCTATGGCGGCGTTCCGATCTTCGCCACGGCCGGCACCACGGGCGGGCTCAACGCGCTGAAGGGCCGCGGGTTTGTCCCGCACGAGACGCGTGCGGGCCTCGGCAACCTGTTCCGCATGGATCGCCCGCCTTACGTCGCAGCCGGTAGCTCCAACGCCGCATAAGGCACGCCATGACCATCACCGTGTCCGTCGTGACGACGCCC
>DATIVW010000297.1:0-11000 GCA_035465595.1 Rhizomicrobium sp.
TCGGTCGAAAGCGTAGAGTTTACAAGGGATTATCATGGATTTGGGGACGGGGACGGCTTGGATGGTTCGGGGAACGGGGATGGCTCTGGCCTTGGCGCTGGCAGCCTGCGCGACGCCAGGAGCGGTCGAGGCGCATCATCAAAACCAGATCGCGCAGAACACGGCACCAACTGCGCCCAGCGCTGCGGACCTGAAATTCTCGCAGTTCATCCGCGATTTCCGCGCCCCGGCCATCGCCGCCGGCATCCGGCCTGACATCTATGACGCCTCCATGTCCGGCATCACGCGCAATGCGAGCGTGGAGAAGGCGAATCTTTCGCAACCGGAATTCGTGAAGCCGGTGTGGAGCTATCTCGACGGTGCCGTGTCCGACGACCGCATAGCGATGGGTCAGCAGATGGAGGGGACCTATCCGTCGATGCTGGCGGGGCTCGAAACCAAATATGGCGTGTCGAAGGACATTCTCGTCGCGATCTGGGGCATGGAAAGCAATTACGGCCAGCAGATGGGCGGCTACAACATGTTCGAAGCGCTCGCCACCCTCGCCTATGACGGCCCGCGCCAGGATTTCGCGCGCCGCGAATTGCTGGCGGCGCTGAAGATGGAGCAGGAAGAAGGCCTGTCGCCCAGGCAAATGACCTCGTCATGGGCGGGTGCCTTCGGCCAGACGCAGTTCGAACCTTCGGCATTCGAAAGCCACGCGATCGACGGCGATGGCGATGGCAGGCGCGATTTATGGCATTCGCCTGCCGATGCGCTCGCCTCGGCCGCGGTGCTCCTGACCAATGCGGGATGGAAGACCGGCGCGCCCTGCTATGTGGAAGTGACGTTGCCGCCCGGCTTCGCTTATGAGCAGGCCGATCCGGACCAGACCAAGCCGATATCCGACTGGAAGGCGCTGGGCGTGCGGCGTCCGAACGGCCTGGACTTGCCGAGCGGTGCTGGCGACGGCGCGATCTATCTGCCCGCCGGCGCGCGCGGGCCGGCCTTCATGGCCTTCGACAATTTCCGCACGGTTTTGAAATACAACAACGCTGCGAGCTACGCGCTGGCCGTCTGCTATCTGGCGCAGCGCATTCATGGCGGAGCGCCGATCATGGGCTCCTGGCCGCGCGACGAGCAGCCCTTGTCCGGCGATCAGCGCACGCAGTTCCAGACCGATCTGCAGGCGCTGGGCTACGACATCGGCACGATCGACGGCGTGCTCGGCCGCAAGACCCGCAGCGCGCTCCGCGCCTGGCAGAAGGCGCATGGCCTTCCGGCCGACGGATTCCCAACCGTGGAAATGCTGGGCCGCCTCAACGCGGACGTGAAGACGCACTAGGCCGCGGCGGCTGCCGGCTTGCGCGCGGACCTCAGCATCAGCGCGAAGGCGACGATGTGCGTCCAGAACAGCGCAGGCACGTAGAGCATCGGGATCGCGTAACCGGCGCCGAGCTCACCAGCCACATTGGGCAAGCAGAGGCGGGACGCATTCATCGTGTCGATGACAAGATCGCCAAGGCCCACCACGTTGAAGGCAAGAGCCAGCAGCCAGAACAGCGGACGCATCCGCACCGTCAGCAGTGCCAGGATCGCGAGCACGCCGGTCGCGAGATCGCCATAGGCCGCGGGCACGGCGAAGCCCTGCGGCAGGTGCTGCCCGACGAACCCCGGCAGCAAAAAGACCAGGCCGAAGAAGCGAAAACTGTGGAAGGTGGCGATGATGCGCTGCGCATCGGCGCGGTCCATCGCCTTCAGCCACGGCCAGACATAGACCGTGATGCACAATGCCCAGGCCAGATAGCTAAGGCTCATATCGATCATGAAGATTACCTGCGGCGCCATGACGGAACTCCTCTGGCCTGAAAAGCTGTATATGCAGCTTATTGGCCATGCTTCAATCTGCGCCGGACGCAGGGGTGCTATTCGGATTTGCGCAGCGCCACGGTGGCAGCGCCCAGGAGGCCGTCCAGCGCGCGCGCGGTGTCCCTGCCGATCGTCTTGCGAAGTTCGGAATCGGCGGCGCGCCACAGCGGCATCGCCCGTTCCAGGCGCTTTCGGCCCAGGGTTGTTATCGCGATGCACCGCGCGCGGCGGTCGCGCACGTCCGGCGCGATGCGGACCAGCATTTCCGCTTCCAGCGGTTTCAGCGTGCGATTGAGCGTCGTCGGGTCCATGCCGATGGCGTTCGACAATTCCTTCATTGTAATCGGCGGCCCGGAGAGCGCGCCGGCATGGATGCGCGTCAAGATGCCGAACTGGCCGATGGTCAGTCCCGCCGGCTGAAGATGAGCATCGAAGATCTGCGTCGCCATCCGGCCGACGCGGCGCAAACCGAGGCACGTGCAGCCCGCGACATCCCGGCAATCGATGCCCGCGATCATGCATTCGTTCGAAGCGGCCATGCGATCTCCCTGCATATGCATATATATTCGCGGACCCGCACCCGTCCACCCAAGCGTCTAATTGTTGGGAACCGGGGATTCCGTGGGCTCCTCGATGGCTTCCATGTCGGTCGGCAGCTTTCCGGCTTCGCGCAATACCCGCGAAATGAACTGCGCCGCCAGGAGTGCCAGCATCGCCGTCACGCCAAAAACATAAGGAACCCGCGGCGAGAACTCGTAGAGCCAGCCGATCAGCGGACCGAAGATGAAGCCGGCGGCGCCGGCGGCATTCAGCAGGCCCGCCACAGCACCCTGCTCGTGCGGCGCTACGGCGAGCGACGCGCCGGAAGTGAATCCCGGCCGCGCCATGCCGAACCCGAGGCCCGAAGTGATCATGGCGAGCACCACCGTCGGGAAATCATGCGCCAGCAGGAACAGCGTGTTCGATCCCACCGTGGTGCAGATGCCGGCGATCGTCAGCGTGCGCGACGGGAAACCCATGCGCTGCACGACGACGAATTGCGCGAACAGGGCCGCCATGTCCGACGCCATCAGGCCGATGCTGGTGTAGGCGGCGGTCATGCGCGCATCCAGGTGCAGCACGTCCTGGAAGAAGAAGCCGGAGGTCTGGATCGGAATCGCGCCGATGAGGCTGAGCACAAGGCCGAACGCCATGAAGGGAAACATGCGCGGCTCATACCAGCGCAACGTTGTCTTGCGCACGGCATGGGACTTGGGCGGCGTACGCTCGGGCAGAAAGAACCAGATCGCGCCGCCGCTGAGGATCGCCCAGCCTGCGATGAAATAGAACGGCACATAGAGGCCGAACAGCGTCAGCGAAGAACCGATCACCGGCCCGAACGTCGTGCCGAAGGCAAATGCCATCGAGATGATTGAAATGCCGCGCAAACGTTCGTGCGGCGCGGTGCGGTCGGCGACATAGGCCTGCGCCGACGCGCTCGTGCCCGATCCGAAGGTGCCGTAGATGCAGCGGGAGAAGACGAGCGCGGGGAAGATGAGCGCGGCGGGAATCCAGTTGTTGAGGCCGGCATGCATCACCGTTGCGAAACAGGCGAACGACAATGCGAAGGCGGCGAGGCCCTGCAGCATCACCGGCTTTCGGCCCCAACGGTCGCTGCGCACGCCCCAGAACGCGGAGGAAAAAATCCAGATCACCGCGCTTGCGGCGAAGATCGAGGTGATGCGCGTCGGGCTGAGGCCGAGCTGGCGGCCGAGCGGCGGAAGGATCGTGTAGATCACGGACTGGCCCGCGCCCATGCAGACCAGGCTGACGAACAGGATGGCGAACGCACGCTTGCGCTCCGCCGGCGTCGTCGCGACATGCGTCGCGTTTCGATAGCCTTTGGGATGCTGGAGGCTGTGCGGATCGGCCATGCGCCTAACCACCGCAATCGCGCGAATGCGTCAAGCGCTCAACGGATATGCTTGAAGCGAACTTCTGACGCATCGCTGCGGCCGCTGGCGTCCACCACCACGATCCGCGCGAAGCCTTCGCCCGGCGGCGGGACCATCACCGGCTGGAAGCGGTCGAAGCTGCCGATGAGGCGGCCGTTCACCAGCCAGGTGAGCGGGCCAGCGCCGCCATCGGCCCTGAGCTGGATGTCCTGGTCCTTCGCATCGGCCGCCGGCAACGGCACGGTGGCGCCGTTCGGCGGGAAGCTGATCGTGGGCGGCGGCACGTTGGTCGGCACGGGGACGGCTGCCTGCTGCACCTCGCGGGTGAAGACGCGAAGGCCCGGCGGCAAGGCATCGGTCGAAGTCGCGAGGATGGCGCCCGCAGGCGGCGCGGGATCCGACGCGCGATCGTTCGGCAAGAGGCCGAAGGTCTTGAGCAGGATGGGACCCGCCGCTTCCCGGCCGACGCTGCCCACGCGCGGCGCGCCGTCCGCGCGGCCGACCCACACGGCGACCGTGTAGTCGTTGGAGAAGCCCGCCGACCATGCATCGCGGAATCCGTAGGATGTACCGGTCTTGAAGGCGATCGTGCGGTTGCGCGACAGCCCCTGCCCCATCGCCCAGCCTTCCGGCAGCGCGACGCCCGCGAGAATCTCGCGCAGGTAATAGGCGGCGACCGGGCCGAAGAGTTTGTGCGTGTCGCCGCTCGGCGTGTATTTTACGTAGCGCAGCGGCTGTGCGACGCCGTGATTGGCGATCCCGGTGTAGAGCATTGCCATGTCGGCCAGGGAAATGCCGAGGCCGCCGAGCGCGACCGGAAGGCTCGGCGTGTTGTCGCCTTTCGGAAACGCCAGACGCGCGCCGGCGTTCTGCAAGGCAAGCGTGAAGCGCAACGGTCCGACACGGTCCAGCACCATCACCGCCGGGACATTGAGCGACATGCGCAACGCATCGCGCGCCGTCACCGCGCCCTGGAAGCCGCCGGAGAAATCATGCGGCGCGTAATCGCCGAACGTCGTCGCCTGGTCCTCCATCATGGTGGAGGGATGCAGGATGAGATCGTCGAAGGCGAGGCCATAGATGAAGGGCTTGAGTGCGGAGCCCGGCGAGCGCGAGCGGCGCGCCAGATCGATCTGGCCGTTTTTGCCCCAGTAATCGGTGCCGCCGACATAGGCGATCACGTTGCGTGTCTTGTTGTCGACAACGACGATGGCGAGCGAGGCATGGTCGTCGAAATAGGCGCTCTCCTGCACAGCGAGGCGCTCGATGGCCTGCTGCAGGTTGGCGTCGATGGTGGTTTCGATGCGCGGGCCTTTCGCCTTCTGTAACAGGTGATAAGCCAGATGCGGCGCGATGAGCGGCATGGCAAGGCGGATCGACGGCACACCTTCGTGCTCTGCAACCGCCACATCGCTTGCGGTGACGACGCCTTCCGCGACCATCCGGTCCAGAACCTTCTTGCGCCCCGCGATGGCGGCGAGCCCGTGACGATCCGGACGCAGGCGTGCCGGGCTCTGCGGCAGCGCCACCAGCACCGCGCTTTCGGACAGATCGAGCGCTTCCGGTTCCTTGTGAAAGTAGGCGAGCGAAGCGGCGCGCACGCCTTCGAGATTGCCGCCGAACGGGGCGAGCGTCAGATAGATGGAGAGAATCTCGTCCTTCGAATAGCGTTCTTCCAGTTGCAGGGCGCGCACCATCTGCAGCGCCTTGGTGACGAGGCCGCGCGGCCGCGGCGGCTCCAGCAGACGCGCGGCCTGCATGGAAAGCGTCGATGCACCCGAGACGATATGGCCTGCGCCGAAATACTGTCCCGCAGCGCGGATCACCGCCGACGGATCGACGCCGAAGTGGCTGTCGAAATGCTTGTCTTCATAGGCCTTGAGGATCTTGAGGTAACGCGGATTGACGTCGCGCGCTTCGGTCTTGAGGCGCCAATAGCCGTCCTTCGACAGGAATGGCCGCAGCAACGTGCCGTTGGACGCCACGATTTCCGGCGACAGCGTCTCATAGCGCGTCATGTCCGGCGGATTGGCACGGTCGGCGACGGCAAGCGCACAGACAATGCCGGCGAGCGAAAATGCGCCGACGATCAGTCTGGACTTGCCGTGCGGTGTCATGGGTCGCCGTTCACTGCTCTTCGCTAGGCAATCGTAAAGGGCACTCTGTCCGCCACAAGTTCCCCGAGCAATTGCCGCGCGATCTTGCCGTTTTCATTTTTTGGGATCGCGCTTGCGACGTAGATTCTCCGGGCGGCGGAATGGCCAAATTTGGCTGCGAGACGGGCATGCACCCTCTCCGCGGTTGCCTTTGCCTGATTGCTGTCGCCGGGCACGATCAATATCGCCAGCTCGTCCACCGGCGAGAAGCCGGATTGCACGAAGCATGCGCCTTCCTTCACGCCTTCCGTCGCATTGATCGCATCGTCCAGTGCATTGGCATCGACTTTAGTGCCGCCGAAATTGACGACCTCGTTCACCCGGCCCGTCACCGTGAGCGCGCCATCCTCCGACAGAAACCCGGTATCACCCGAATAGAACCAACCGTCGCGGAACGGCTCGACTGCATCCTCGCCGACATAGCCGGAGATGGGGGCGTCGGAGCGCATGCGCAAAATCCCGGTCGTACCGGGCGGCAGTGGATGATCATCGGCATCGACGATTTGAACCTCGGCGGAGGGTATCGGCTTGCCGACCGAGCTGCGATTTTCGGCGCCCGGGCCGAACCGGTTGAACGAAATACGACCGAGCTCCGAGCAACCGAACTGATGCTGGATCAACTCGAAGCGCTCCAGCAGCTGGTCGAAAAGCTGCTCGCTGCAGTGAGCGCCCCCGATCACGGCGCAGGGAATCTTCGATCGAACCGGCCTGGACAGAAGCTGCAGATATTGCGAAGGCGAGCCGATCACGGTTGTGACATCGCCCAGCCCCGTGGGATCACGATCATCCCAAATCACAACGGTGCCACCCATCATCAGCGGCTTGAGCACATATTCCATTCCGTAAACGGAAAGCGGATGCATGAAACTGCACACCACGGGGAGGTCGTCGCCCAGATAGTCGAAGGGATTTGGCGCAAGCCTGCGAGACTGCGCCGCCGCGGAGATCGCCATGAATTTCGTGGCGCCGGTCGTTCCCGACGATTGCGCGACAAACCAGATCGAATCCGGGGACGCAAAACCCTCGAAGGTCCTCTCGTCGGCCGGCGGTCCGGAATTCCAGCTGCTGTCGAACCGTAACGGCTCGCCGATCTCGGGCGGCGCTTGATCGCCGCGGTGAATGACATGCGTTACGCCCAGTTTGCGGTTTGCTATCGCCGCGCTGTTACCATGCACCCAGCTGCATCCCAGCAAAGCACAGGCCAGCGACGTGCCGATCTGCGTGACGGGATTGACGACAGATATGCAAACGCGAGCGTTGCGGTTGATGCCCAGCTCATGCAGGCGTGACCCGTAGCCGAGAATCAACTGCCGCAGCCGCGCGTAGCTGATCGACCGGTCACGGATACGGAATGCCACGCGATCCGGCTGCTCCTGCGCCCTTGCCAGGATAGCCTCTGCAAAGTTGAACTCCTGCGTCATGGCTGGCTGGCCGACGCTCCCGGCCCACTCACTTTCCCTGCCCGACCGTCACCGTGCCCATCGCCGTACGAGCATGGACGGAAGGCGTGTACATGTCCTCAACCTCCGCCGCCGGCATCGCGAAGCTGCCTTGTGTCACTGCGCGCGCGACATAGGCGATGTGGTAGCTGGGCGGCGGCGGGGGCGGCTTCTTGGGATCGGGCTTCTCCTGATACTGCGAGCCGATCGTAAAGGCGGCGACGAAGCGATCGTCGCGCGCGTCTTCCATCGACACGTCGTTCAGGGTGCTGAGCCATGGATAGACCTTGCCCGCATCGCCCGCGATGGGCATCTCGATCTCAAGCCCTGCGGGCAGAAGATCGATCACGCCCATCTGCCGGTAGTAGTTGTTCTGCATCTGCCCGTCGATGGCGATGATCACCCGATCGTTCTGCTTGAGCGCGGAAAGATCGGCCGGCTGTCCGGCCATGGTCCACACCGTCTTCCTGATGGTGAGGCCGTTGGCTTCTTCGGGCAGCGCAACGGACGGCGTACCCTGCACCGATACCGTGCGCCAAACCGGGCCGTCGCCGCGATTGAGGATCGCGATGCCCTTTTGCAATTGCTGCAGCGAAGGCGCGAGGCGCACAGCGCCGGCGCGTGGCGTCTGCGGCTGGCCGTTGACCACGATGTTAAGCGGCATCCGCTGTTTCGACAGTTCATACGCCGCGCGCAGCATCCATGCCTTTTCCTGCGTGGTGGTGGCGTTGAGGCGCATGTTCACGTCGTCCACCCGTTTCATCAGCGCCGGCACGATCTCCGCGTCGCCGCCCTCAACGGCAAGCGCCGTGGTGCCGGCCAGGTCGCGCACCAGCGAGCCGTAATCGTCCGTCGAATAGGTGAGCGGATCGGCGGCCATGACGAGGCCGCGCGCGCGGTTGAAGGCGTAGTTGGCGCGGCTTCTGTCGCCGGCCTGCGCCGCGGCGGCGCCGGTGAGCGCGGCAGCGATGGCGTTGTTCCATTCGGCGCCGCGCGTGTCGGAGAAGTAACGCAGGTCTGACAGATTCACCTGCCCCATCTTCGCCAGCACGTAGAAGGCATAGGCGCGAACGGCATCGTCGTTGGAATCCGACGTCGCCGTCTGCTTCAGCCAGCCTGCGCCGCGTTTCAAGGCTTCGTTGGGAACGACGTAGCCCTTGGGCTTGGCCTGGTTGAGGAAATCCAGCGCAAAGACGCTGATCCACGGATCGGCATCATTGCCCGGACCCCACATGCCGAAATTGCCGGCATAGTTCTGCATGTCGAGAACATTGTTCACCGCTTCCTGGACGCGGTCATGCAGCGCCTGGTCCTTCGGTAAACCGGCGAGCGCCGACAGATCGTTGAAATAGAGCAGCGGCATGGCGCGGCTCGTGGTCTGTTCGATGCAGCCATAAGGATATTTGTCGAGCCAGCGCAGCAGGCCCGGCACGTCGCTGTAGCCGCGACTGGACGAGACATTGATCGAGGCGACCAGCGTGCTCGGCACCACGTCGCTGACCAGTTGCGCGTTCGCGGTGAAGGTCTGGCGCGCCTTCTGCAGCTCGATGTCGTCGCGCGCGATGTCCAGTTGCGGCGCGCGAACCTGGATGGGCCACGAACGCTGCACCCTGAAGCCGCCGGGACCGGTGACTTTCAGCGTGATGCTCGCGATGCCGAGGCCGCGGCCGTCGAGTTCGACCGGCACGAGGATGCGCTGGCCGCGGTTGAGCGGCCGCGTGATCACCGTCGCCGTTCCCGCGGGCACGCCGACGGGGCCGGACGTGGTGACCGTCGCGGTGTAATTTCCGCTGGGCCCTTCGACGTTGTTCATGTTGAGCGCGACCTGCGATTTGTCGCCGGGCGCGAGGAAGCGCGGCAGCACGATGTCAGCCACGACGGGATCGCGAACCGTGAGCGGACGGTCGGCATGGCCGATCTTGTCTTTCGTCCAGGCGACGGCCATCAGGCGCAGCTCACCGTTGAAGTCCGGCACATCGATGGGAACCTGCGTGACGCCGCCGGCGCCGACCTTCACCAGGCCGGAGAACAGCGCCACGGTCTTTGTCGGCACCACGGCGAGCGGACGGCCGCCGAAGCTGTCGCCGCCTTCGCGCAAGCTGCCGACGGGACCTTTCTCCGCGCGGATCAGGCGGCCGTAGTCGTCATGCATGCCGACGCCGAGCTTTCGCTTGCCGAAATAGTAGGTGACGGGGTCGGGCGACTTGAAGTCGGTGAGCTGCAGGATGCCTTCGTCCACCGCGGCGAGCGTGAGGTAAGCGTCCTCGCCATCGCTTGCGCCCTTGATCGTCACAGGAAGGTTGATGTGCTGGCGCGGCAGCATCTTCTGCGGGCCGCCGATCGTGGTGACGAGCGTGCGGCTGGAATTGTCGACGCCGAGCCACGCCACGCCGATGGAACGCACGGGTTCGCGCCCCGTCGAATCGTTGAGCGCGCGATAGTCGGTCACGAGCACGTAGGCGCCCGCGCCCCAGTCCGCCGACACCGGAATGTCGATGCTGGTGCCTCTGGCCGGCGCGGTGATGATCCTGGACGAGAACACCTTGTCGCCCGCGACGACGACAAGCGCCTGTCCATCCGCGTCCGGCTTGATGGAGACATGCGCCGTCATGCCGGGCTTGTAGGCCGGCTTGTCGGCGGCGACGGGAATGCGGTCGGGGCGGTCGCCATTTGCGCTCGCCGCCCAGCCGGAATAGAAGCGATAGGAACTCGCCGCGCCCGATTTCGGATCGGTGATGGTGAGCCGGTAGCTGCCCCACGGCATCTGCTGCGTCAGGCGCGCAGGCTTCACCGCATCGATATTGAGCGAACCGGATGTGACAAGCCGGTCGCGCGTGACCGACTGGTACTTCCACTCGCCGTTGGTCTGGTACCACTGATACGTCGTGTTCTCCTTCACCCATGTGTAGGTGAGGCCGGAGAGCGCGATTCGCTTGCCATTCTGGTCCACCGCGATCGCTTCAAAGCCGGCCGGTGCATTCTCCGCGACGGAGCCGTCTTCGAAATCGGGCAGGATGCCGATGGAGACGTCGTGCGTGCGCACCGGAATTTCGACCGATTTGTCCGTCGTGCGTCCACCGGGCTCGTGAATCGAAATCGAGATCGCGGCCTTCAGCGGCAACGTGGTATCGGCGATATCGCCGATGGAGCCCGTTGCGGTGGTGACGCCCTGCTCGTCGGTGTCGGGCACGGTGACGCCCACATCGACGTCGGAGAAGGAATCGTCCACGCGGCCGAATTGATAGTTGGAGAAGGCCGGGAACGGATCGCTGTCCGTCGTCAGCTTGGCGCTGCCCTCGCCGGACAGGCCCGACGCCGGCGCGCCATACAGGAAGCGGCTCTCCACCTTCACATGGAAATCCTGATTGGCGTGCAGCGCTTTCTCTTGCGCCGTCAAAGAAACCTTGAGGCGCTGGGGCACAAAGTCGGCGACGTCGAATTGCACGCGGCCGACCGCGGTACCCTTGGGATCGATATAGGCCGCGATCTGCCAGCGGCCATGCGGCGAGGTATTGCGAAGCGCCACGTTCCATGTCGCCGTTCCGGCAGCGAGGGACTGGCCGGGCACGGTCGTGCGGGCGAATTCCATGCCATCGGGGCGTGTCGCCACAAGCGTCAGCGGC
>DATIVW010000298.1:0-2359 GCA_035465595.1 Rhizomicrobium sp.
CGATCCCGCGCAACCGGCCTTGCGCCCTATGGCTAAAGGCGAAAAAGCACAACGCCGTGAGGCGGATAAAGGATGATTTATGGCGGGTGATTTCACCCTCGGACTGGCTGCCCTGCAGCGGGAAACCGCCGCCGGTCGCGGCCTGCCGCCGGTGGAGAAATGGCACCCGGCCCATTGCGGCGACATCGACATCCGCATCGCGCGCGACGGCACCTGGTTCCATGAAGGAACGCCCGTCGGCCGGCGCGAGCTGGTGCGGCTTTTCTCAACGATCCTGCGCAAGGATGGCGACGATTACGTGCTCGTCACGCCGGCGGAGAAGATGCGCATCAAGGTCGAGGATGCGCCGTTCCTCGCCGTGCTGCTGGATGCCCGGGGCGAAGGAAGGAACCAGAAACTGGTCTTCACCACCAATGTCGGCGACGAAACAATCGCCGGTCCGGACAATCCCATCCGCGTGGAGATCGATCCTGGCACGCGCGAGCCATCTCCCTATGTGCATGTGCGGCGCGGGCTGGAAGCGAAGATCTCGCGGCCGGTGTTCTATCAGCTCGTCGATCTCGCCGTGCCGGGCGAGGGCGAGCACGAAGGCAAGCTCGTATTGTGGAGCGAAGGCGCCGCATTCCCGCTGGATGCGCCGGCATGAGTTCATCCGAAGCGTTGGCCGCGCGCATCGCGCAGAGGGATTTCGCGCTGCTGCGCACGCGGCTTCTGAGCGAAGCGCCCGAGTTCAAGGTTCATCCCGCGCGCAGCGATTACGATTTCAATCCGGAATTCCGCCGCCCGGCCGGCGAGATCAGGCTCACGCCCGCCGCCGTGCTGATGCCGATCATCAACAAGCCCGTGCCGACCGTCCTTCTCACCCAGCGCACCGAAACCCTGTCGCGCCATGCGGGGCAGGTGAGTTTTCCGGGCGGCCGCGTGGACGATGCGGACCAGTCGCCGCTGGCGGCAGCCCTGCGTGAAACCCATGAGGAAACAGGGATCACCGCCGACTTCATCACGGTCGCGGGCTACATGGAGGGATACGAAACCGGCACCGGTTTCGCGATCCTGCCGGTGGTGGGCATTGTGCGGGAAGGCTTCACCCTGATGCCGAACCCCGCGGAAGTGCATGACATCTTCGAAGTGCCGCTCGCCTTCCTGCTCGACCCGAAGAACCGCCAGCGCCAGAGCCGCGAGTGGCAGGGCAGGAAGCGCGAGTTCTATGCCTTCAACTACGGTTCGCATTATATATGGGGCGCGACGGCGGCCATCCTGGTGAATTTCGCCGAGAGATTTGCAGCCCTATGACGAAGCTTGAGCCTTCGAGAAATCCGTGGATGACGAACGCCGATACGCGCGCGGTCATGGATGCCTTGGGCGACGCCCGGTTTGTCGGCGGCGTCGTGCGCAACGCGCTGATGGGCCGCGAAGTCTCCGACATCGACATCGCGACGCCGCTCACGCCGCAAGACGTGACGAAGAAGCTCGAAGCGGCGAAGTTGAAAGCGGTGCCCACGGGGATCGAACACGGCACCGTCACCGCCATCTCGAACGGGCGCCCCTATGAAGTGACGACCTTGCGCCGCGATGTTTCCACCGATGGGCGGCGCGCGGTCGTCGCCTTCACGACGGACTGGGCGGAAGACGCGCAGCGCCGCGACTTCACCATGAACGCCCTCTATGCCGATGCGAGCGGCGAAGTGTTCGACAGCGTCGGCGGCGTCGCGGACCTGAAGGCGGGACGCGTTCGCTTCGTCGGCGATCCCGCGACGCGCATCCGCGAGGATTTCTTGCGCATCCTGCGCCTGTTCCGCTTTCACGCCTGGTACGGCAAGGGCGAAATCGACAAACCCGCGCTGCAGGCGGCTGCCGCCGAAAAGGCAAACCTGAAACAGCTTTCCGGCGAACGCGTCGCCAGGGAAATGCTGAAACTGCTGTTGGCGGAAGATCCGGTTCCAGTTCTGCGCAGCATGGCGGCAACGGGACTATTGGGCGAGATCGTGCCAGGCGAATTGAACATCGCGCGGCTGGAACGCCTTGTCTCCATCGACGCCAACAATTTCTTCCCGCCCGACGCGATCCTGCGGCTGGCGGCATTGCTGCCGGACCGCACGGCGGCGGCGAACGAGATTTCCGATCGCTGGAAGCTGTCGAACGCCGATCGCGAGCGGCTCGCCGATCTTTGCGGCAATACCGAGAAGGTCGTCTCCTATCTCTCGATCAAGGAAGTGCGAAAGCTGCTCTACAAGCTAGGTATCGCGCGCTTCAAGGATCGCGTCTTCCTCAAATGGGCGGACGATCCGAAGGAAAGCAAGTTCATCCAGTGGCGCGCGCTGCTCGCGATGGCGGACGCCTGGGAGCGGCCGAAATTCCC
>DATIVW010000299.1:0-4335 GCA_035465595.1 Rhizomicrobium sp.
GCCACCTTCCTGGCATCGAAGTCCTTGCGGATTTTGCGGAATACGTCCTCGTCGCCGGCTTCCTCGAAATCGGCCTGCACGACGGCCTTGGCATAGGCATCCGATTCGGCGCCGGAAATGCCCATTTCCCCGGCCGCCCACTGGCCCAGAAGCTTGTTCCGCCGTGCCATCACCTTGAAGCGCAGCTCTTCATCATGCGCCCACTTGCCTTCCGCCGCCTTCTTGCGATCCTCGAATCCGCTGCCCATTCGTAACCTCTTGAAAAATATCCCGAAAAACACCACCTGCCGATGGCGTGATCCACCATAGACCATCAACAGAAATGCCTCTACAGAAGCGGCGCTGCAACCCGGCGTCGCGTTGCCGCGAGTATCGGCCATCCGCTAAATTGGCTTCCTAGCGGGGGCTGGAAAGCCCCCTTTCGCTTTTGGGCCGCCCCGACGGGAAACATCATGTCCATGAAACGCCGCCGCCAGATCTACGAAGGCAAGGCCAAGATTCTCTATGAGGGCCCGGAGCCGGGCACCCTCATCACCTATTTCAAGGACGACACCACCGCGTTCGACGCGACCAAGAAGGCGGTTCTGGACGGCAAGGGCGTCCTGAACAACCGCATCAGCGAATATCTGATGACGCAGCTGATGCAGATCGGCGTGCCCACGCATTTCGTCAAGCGCCTCAACATGCGCGAGCAGCTGGTGAAGGAAGTGGAGATCATTCCGCTCGAGGTCATCGTGCGCAATGTCGCCGCCGGCTCGCTGTCCAAGCGTCTCGGCATCGAGGAAGGCACGGTGCTGCCGCGCTCGATCATCGAATATTGCTACAAGAACGACGCATTGCACGATCCGCTGGTCAGCGAAGAGCACATCACGGCCTTCGGCTGGGCCAGCCCCCAGGACCTGGACGACATCGTGAATCTGACGATCCGCATCAACGATTTCCTGTCCGGCCTTTTCCTCGGCGTCGGCATCAAGCTGGTGGACTTCAAGGTCGAGTTCGGCCGGCTGTGGGAAAATGATTACATGCGCATCGTGCTGGCCGACGAGATCAGCCCGGACTCCTGCCGCCTGTGGGACGCGCAGTCCAACGAGAAGATGGACAAGGACCGCTTCCGCCGCGATCTGGGCGGCGTGGTCGAGGCGTATTCCGAAGTGGCGCGCCGCCTCGGCATCATGCCGGAGAACATCCAGGGCGAAAGCAAGGGCCCGGTGCTGGTGCGGTAACGGTGCGCTGAAACGCGCACGCGGGACGGCATTGCGATTTTTCGAATCCTGCGCGATGCGCGGGATTGCTATTGAAAGACAGGATTTGAGTCTCCCATGAAAGCCCGCGTTTTCGTCACTTTGAAGAACGGCGTTCTTGATCCGCAGGGAAAAGCGATCGGCAACGCGCTGCACGGCCTCGGCTTCGGCGCGGTGGGCGATGTGCGGCAGGGCAAAGTCATCGATCTGGAATTGAAAGAGACCGATGAAGCCAAGGCCCGCGCCTCGCTGAAAGACATGTGCGAGAAACTCCTCGCCAACACCGTGATCGAGAAATACGAGATCGAGCTGAAGGCATGAAAAGCGCCGTCATCGTTTTTCCCGCTTCCAATTGCGACCGCGATGCGCAGACGGCGCTGAAGCAGCTCACCGGCAAAGACCCGCACATGGTCTGGCACCAGGAGAGTGCGCTGCCGGATGTCGATCTGGTCGTGCTGCCGGGCGGGTTCTCCTATGGCGATTATCTGCGCTGCGGCGCGATGGCGAGCCAGTCTTCGGTGATGAAGGCGGTGAAGGCGCATGCGGAGAAGGGCGGCGCGGTCATCGGCATCTGCAACGGCTTTCAGGTGCTGACCGAAACGCACATGCTGCCCGGCGCGCTGATGCGCAATGCGGACCTCAAATTCGTCTGCCGCCCGGTGAAGCTGACGGTGGAGGAAACGCAGTCCGCCTTCACGCGCAAATACTCCAAGGGTCAGGAGATCTCGATCCCCGTGGCGCATGGCGAGGGCAATTACTTCGCCGATGACGAAACGCTGAACCGCCTCGAAGGCGAGAATCGCGTCGCGTTCCGGTATGCGCAGGGCGACAACCCCAACGGCTCCGCGCGCAACATCGCCGGCATCCTGAACGAGAAGCGCAACGTGCTCGGCCTCATGCCGCATCCGGAGCGCGTCGTCGACCCGCTCCTCGGCGGTGAGGACGGCAAGGCGCTGTTCCAGAGCCTGATCGAGACGTTGTCCTGATGGCTTGAAACCGCGTTACCCGTCCCCATCTACCGCTCTCCCCGATTCTTTCAAATCGCTCAAGGAGATAGGGGGAGAGGGGAGGGGGTAGAGAGATTCTTTCAAACGATACGTTGTGGTCTGACCAAGCGATGACACAAATTACCCCCGACCTCGTCAAAGAGCACGGCCTTACCGAAGGCGAATACGCGCATATCAAGCGCTTGCTGAACCGCGAGCCGTCGCTGGTGGAGCTTGGCATCTTCTCGGTGATGTGGAGCGAGCATTGCTCCTACAAGTCCACGCGCTTCCACCTGCGCAAGCTGCCGACCAAGGCGCCGTGGGTGATCCAGGGTCCCGGCGAGAACGCGGGCGTGATCGACATCGGCGATGGCGATGCCTGCATCTTCAAGATGGAATCGCACAACCATCCCTCCTTCATCGAACCCTATCAGGGCGCGGCGACGGGTGTGGGCGGCATCATGCGCGATGTGTTCACCATGGGCGCGCGCCCCATTGCCATGATGAACGCGCTGCGTTTCGGCGAGCCGTCGCATCCCAAGACGCGCCATCTGGTCGAAGGCGTGGTGCATGGCATCGGCGGTTACGGGAACTGCATGGGCGTGCCCACGGTCGGCGGCGAAGTGAATTTCCACAAAAGCTACAACGGCAACATCCTCGTCAACGCGATGTGCGTGGGCCTCGCCAAGGCGAACAACATCTTCAAGAGCGCCGCGAAGGGCGCCGGCAACCCCGTCGTCTATATCGGCTCCAGGACGGGCCGTGACGGCATCCACGGCGCGACGATGGCGAGCGCGGAGTTCGACGATGCGTCGGACGAAAAGCGCCCCACCGTTCAGGTCGGCGATCCCTTCACCGAAAAGCTGCTGCTCGAAGCCTGCCTCGAACTCATGGCGACCGACGCGATCATCGCCATTCAGGACATGGGCGCGGCCGGCCTCACCTCGTCCTCCGCCGAAATGGGCGACAAGGGCGGCAGCGGCATCGAGCTTGATCTGGATAAAGTCCCGCAGCGCGAAGCGAACATGACGGCGTATGAGATGATGCTGTCGGAATCGCAGGAACGCATGCTCGCGGTGCTGAAGCCCGGCCGCGAGGCGGAAGCGGAAAAGATCTTCAAGAAGTGGGAGCTGGACTTCGCCGTCATCGGCATCACCACCGACACCAAGCGACTGGTCGTGAAGCACAAGGGCAAGATCGAGGCCGACATGCCGATCACCGCGCTGTCGGACGAAGCGCCGGTGCTGGAGCGTCCATTCACACCGCCCGCGCCGAAGCATGCGCCGGTGACATTCGATGCGTCGAAGAAACTGATGGATTCTCTGGTCACGGTAATCGGCTCGCCCGACATGGCCTCACGCCGCTGGGTTTGGGAGCAATACGACTACACCGTCATGGCCGACACGGTGCAGCAGCCGGGCGGCGATGCGGCGGTCGTGCGCGTGCACAACTCCAGCAAGGGCCTTGCCATCTCCACCGATGTCACGCCGCGCTATTGCCAGGCCGATCCTTATGAGGGCGCCAAGCAGGCGGTGGCGGAAAGCTATCGCAACATCTGCGCCGTCGGCGCGTTGCCGCTCGCGGTGACGGACAATCTGAATTTCGGCAATCCACAGAAGCCGCAGATCATGGGCCAGATCGTTGCCGGCATCGAAGGCATCGGCGAAGCCTGCCGCGCGCTGGATTATCCGGTCATCGGCGGCAATTGCTCGCTTTACAACGAGACGAATGGCGAAGGCATTTTGCCCACGCCGGCCATCGGCGGCGTCGGGCTGATGAAGGATGTGCATCGCATGGCCACCGTCGCGCTGAAGCGCGAAGGCGATGCGCTGCTGCTCATCGGCGAAACGCGCGGCCATCTCGGCCAGTCGATCTACTTGCGCGAAGTGGAAGGTCGCGAGGAAGGCGGCGCGCCGCCGGTCGATCTCGGCGCCGAACGCAAGAACGGCGAGTTCGTCCGCAAGCTTATCGAAGCCGGCCGCGTGGACACGGTGCATGACTGCTCCGATGGCGGCTTGCTGTCCGCGCTCGCGGAAATGGCCCTGGCCGGAAATATCGGCGTCGATGTCGGCGTTGCGGGCACTACGGTGGATGCCGTCCCGTTCTTC
>DATIVW010000300.1:0-2489 GCA_035465595.1 Rhizomicrobium sp.
GAAGAAGCGCGAGCAATTGCTGGAGCCGCTGGGCACCGCGATGCGCGATGCGGCGGCGGCGATCAAGACGTGTGAGATCTGCGGCAATCTCGATACGACCTCGCCCTGTTCGCTGTGCAGCGATCCGCGCCGCGACGGGCATGTGCTTTGCGTGGTGGAAGACGTGGCGGACCTGTGGGCGCTGGAACGCGCCAGCGTGTTCCGCGGCAAATATCACGTGCTGGGCGGCGCGCTCTCGGCGCTGGACGGCATCACGCCGGAAAAACTCAACATGGCGCCCTTGATCGCACGCGTGCGCGACGGCGTGGAGGAAGTCATCCTCGCGATGAACGCGACCGTCGAAGGGCAGACGACGGCGCATTATCTGATGGACGCGCTCGCCGCTTCGACGGTGAAGGTGACGCGCCTCGCGCACGGCGTCCCCGTCGGCGGCGAACTCGATTATCTCGACGAAGGCACGCTCAGCCACGCGTTCAAGGCGCGGCGGTCGCTTTAGTTTCCGTTACCATTGAGCATGAAGCGTATGGACGATGCACGCACCAATGTGGGTAACGCCGTCGCGCTTCGACAGATCGTCAGCGCGGACGGCCTTCGAGTCTTTTCCATTGTGCAAAGCGCCAGTGGATTTCGGTTTGTTGAGGAAAGGCATGTCCATGAGCCAAAAAGCTATGGAGTTGATGACTATTGGTATTGGGAAATAACTCGTGAGTCCGGCATCTATGTAACCGCTCAAGAAGCGTTTGATGACGGCTTGAAGATCGTTTCTTGGCTCAAAAAATCAGGCTGAGATGCCAGCCAAGTTCGATTAGAACAAAAAGTGTATGAACTGCCCGAATCGGCCTAGGGTGCGGGGCAGAGGAATTGCCCCATGGATATGATCGAAATTCTCGCCATTGCCGTCACCATGCTCGCTGCGGGCGGGGCGTTGGGGTGGTGGGTCGCGTCGCGCAATCAGCCGCGCGATCTTTCGGTAGAGCTGGCCGCCTCGCGCGAGAATCTCGCGAAAGCCGAAGAGCGGCTGGAAGCGGCGGCGCGCGATAGCGCCGAACTGGAAAAGGCGAAGGCCGATCTTTCCGCGCGCAACATCGAACATGCCGGTCTGCGCGCGACGCTCGAAGCGCAAGAGAAGGCGAGCGCGGAGAAGACCGAGCAGCTTCTGAAGCTGCGCGAGGAATTGCAGGCGCAGTTCAAGCTGCTGGCCAATGACACGCTGAAAGAGAATGTCGATCAATTCCTGAAGCAGGCGACGCAGCATTTCGAGAACCAGAAAGAGCTGACGAAATCCGAACACGCCGCGCGCACCAAGGAAATCGAGGCGCTGGTGAAGCCCTTGGGCGACACGCTCAAATCCTATGACGCGGCGCTGAAGGAGATTGAGAAGGCGCGCGATGAAAGCTATGGCGGCATCAAGGAAGCGTTGAAGATCGTCCACGCCCAGCATGGCGAAGTGAAAACCGTCACCGCCAATCTGGTGAACGCGCTGCGCGCCTCGCCCAAGACGCGCGGGCGCTGGGGCGAAGAAACCTTGCGCCGGGTGATGGAAATGTCCGGCATGGTGGAGCACAGCGATTTCGAAACGGAAAAGCATTTCCGTGGCGAAGACGTTTCCCTGCGGCCCGATGCGCTGATCCATGTTTCCGGCGGGCGCACCATCGTGATCGATGCCAAGGCGCCGATCTCCGCCTATCTCGATGCGCTCAATGCGGTGCAGGAAGAGGAGCGCGAGGCGCTGCTGAAGCGCCATGCGTCGCAATTGCGCGAGCGGCTCGTCAATCTCTCCAGCAAATCCTATTGGGAGAAGATCTCCGGCAGCACCGATTGCGTGGTGATGTTCGTGCCGGGCGACAATTTCGTATCCGCCGCCTTCGAGCGCGACCCTGATCTCTTCGAAGACGCCATCAAATCGCGTGTCCTGATCTGCACGCCCACCACCTTCATCGCGCTGGCGAAGGCGATCTCCTATGGCTGGCGGCAGGAGAAGCTGGCGCAGAACGCGCTCGATATCTCCAAGCTCGGCAAGGAGCTGTATGCGCGCCTTGCCACCCTGGGCGATCACGTTGCGGGGCTTGGCGAGCAGATCAACAGGTCCGCGAAGGCGTACAACAAGATGGTCGGCAGCCTCGAAAGCCAGGTGATGCCGCAAGCGCGCCGCTTCCGCGAGATGGGCGTGGAAGGAACCGCCGAGCCGATCCAGGAACTGGAAGAAGTTGATACCGTGGTGCGGTTTCCGCAGCAAAACCGCGATCTGCTGCTGACCAAAGCCCGCGAATAAGCCCGTTTCCCTTGACCGGAAAGGGCCAAAACCCTATCTCCCGGCCATGGCCATACGCCTCATCCTGACCGCGCCCGATCCGCGCCTGAAAGTCGTGTCCGAACCTGTCGAGAAGGTGGATGCGGAGATCCGCACGCTCGTCGACGACATGATCGAGACGATGTACGGCGCCGACGGCATCGGCCTTGCCGCCATCCAGGTCGGCGTGCCCAAGCGC
>DATIVW010000301.1:0-4527 GCA_035465595.1 Rhizomicrobium sp.
ACCGGCGGCAAGCAGGCGCTTCACGACATCCGGGCCGTGGGCTTCCGCGCAATTCCAGCGCACCTGGTAGCCTTCCTCGAAACCATAAGCCTGGCTGAGCGCAATCGACGGAATGCCCAGCGCCGTGCCTTCCATCGCGCCCGCGATGGTGCCGGAATAGGTGACGTCGTCGGCGATGTTGGAGCCGCGATTGACGCCGGAAAGAATGAGCGTCGGCGGGTTGTCCTTCATGATTTCCGCCACGCCCATCATCACGCAATCGGTCGGCGTTCCCGTCATGGCGTAGCGCTTCGCGCTGATCTCGCGCAGGCGCAGGGGCAGCGTGAGCGTCAGCGAATGCGAGGCGCCCGATTGTTCGGTTTCCGGCGCGACCACCCAAACGTCGTCGCTGAGCGCGCGTGCGATCTTCTCGGCGATTTCCAGGCCCGGCGCGTGGATGCCGTCGTCATTGGTGACAAGGATGCGGTGCTTCTTGGTCACGCGGCCTTCTCGATCTTCTTCATCCCGCCCATGTACGGCACCAATGCGTCAGGAACGCGAATGGAGCCGTCCGGCTGCTGATAATTCTCCATGATCGCGATCAGCGTGCGGCCGACCGCGAGGCCGGAACCGTTCAGCGTGTGGACGAGGCCCTTCACCTTGCCGTCCTTGCCGCGATAGCGCGCCTGCATGCGCCGCGCCTGGAAATCGCCGCAGTTGGAGCAGGAGGAGATCTCGCGGAAGCGGTTCTGCCCCGGCAACCACACTTCGATGTCGTAGGTCTTCTTCGCCGCGAAGCCCATGTCGCCGGCGCAGAGCGTGACGACGCGGTGATGCAGGCCAAGGCGCTTCAACACTTCCTGCGCGCAATCGGTCATGCGCTCATGCTCGGCCTGGCTGGCTTCCGGCGTGGTGATCGACACCAGCTCCACCTTGGAGAACTGGTGCATGCGGATCATGCCGCGCGTGTCCTTGCCGGCCGCGCCGGCCTCCGCGCGGAAGCACGGCGTGTAGGCCGTGAAGCGGTAGGGCAGCTTGTCTTCGTCGAGGATTTCCTCGCGGACGAAATTGGTGAGCGTGACTTCCGCGGTGGGGATGAGGCCGTAGCGGTTCTTGCGGATGGCTTCCTTCAGATCGCCTGTCTCATCGACCAGCAATTCGCCGCTGATCGCCCAGAACTGATCGTTCTCGAATTTTGGAAGCTGCGTGGTGCCGAAGAAGGCGTTGTCCCGCGCCAGGATCGGCGTCTGCATTTCGGTGTAGCCGAACGTGTCGGTGTGCAGGTCGAGCATGAACGAGCCCAGCGCGCGTTCCAGGCGCGCCAGCCCGCGGCTGAGATAGACAAAGCGGCTGCCGGAGACTCTCGCGGCGCGCTCGAAATCCATCATGCCCAGCGCTTCGCCGAGTTCGAAATGCTCCCGGGCGTTGTTGATGCCCGGATTGCTGCCGAAGGCGCGCGCAGGCACCGGCACGTTCGCGTTTTCATCGGCGCCGTCGGGGACATCGGCCTGCGGCAGGTTCGGAATGCCGGCGAGGATGTCGTCGATCTTCGCCTTGAGTTCGCGCTCGCGTTCCTCGCCCTTCTGGATATCGTCCTTGAGGCCCGCGACTTCGGCCATCAGCGCGGAGGCCTGCGCTTCATCCTTCTGCGCCTTGGCCTTGCCGATCAGCTTGGAGGCTTCGTTGCGGCGCGCCTGCTTGTTCTGCAGCGAGACGAGCAGTTCGCGCAGTTCCTTGTCCTTCGCCGTGATGTCATCGGCGAGCGGCGACGCGATTTCCGCGTAGGCCGGGCGGCGGGAGAGCGCCTTCACCCATCCGTCCTTGTCGTCGCGTATCGCCTTGATGTCGTGCATGGCCGTGAATCCTCAGATGCGAGGGTAATGGCATGGGAGGTTTGGGGGGTAAAGCGCTTCGCGCACCCCTTCCCGAATTGCTATGGAATTCGCCCCGCCCTCAAGGGGAGGTAGCTGCTGTAGCTTGAGACATTTTGGACATAGCGCCGCGACAGAACGCGACCAAGCTTCCACCCTCCCCTTGAGGGAGGGTCGAAGCGCCCCTTGGCGCTTCGGGGAGGGGTCCATGCACAAATTTCCGAAAACGGATGCTGCCCGGCGGAAGGCCCTGAAAAGAGGTGCAGCGCGTTCTTTGCGCGAAAACGCCACAGAGCCCGAACGCCTTCTCTGGTCGATGCTGCGGCGCAAACAGATGGCGATGTTGAGATTCCGCCGCCAACAACCTATCGGGCCGTACGTTGTCGACTTCTTTTGTCCCGCCATGAATTTGGTCGTTGAACTCGACGGTGCGCAGCATAGCGAGCACGAAGCGATCGTATATGACGAAGCGCGGACGCGATGGCTCGAAGCGCAAGGGTATAAGGTTCTGCGATTTTGGAATTGGGATTTCAAAGAAAATCCTGAAGGCTCGCTTGAGCGCATACGGCATGCGATCAGAGAAAGCGGGAAGCCGTTGCCAGAGGCGCTTCGCGCACCCCTCCCCGAAACGCTTCGCGTTTCGACCCTCCCTCAAGGGGAGGGTTGATTTTCCTTCTTTTCGCGGTCGCGTTCGATGAACCAGACGCACCAGATCGAGATCTCGTAGAGGCCGATCAGGGGGATCATCAGGCTCAGCATCGAATAGGGGTCAGGCGGGGTGAAGATCGCGGAGATCGCCACCAGGCCCACGATGGCATAGCGGCGCATGGAACGAAGCTGCTGGCTCGTGACGATGCCGACGCGGCCGAGCAGCGACAGCAGCACCGGAAGCTGGAAGCACAGGCCGAACGCGAAGATCAGCGTGGTGACGAAATCCAGGTAGTCGCTCACCTTGGCCTGCAGCTGGATGCCGAGGCCGGCCGGGCCACTGTCCGTCTGGTAGCCCAGGAAGAACTTGATGGCGAAAGGCAGCATCACGAAGAACACGAATGCGCCGCCGACGACGAACAGCACGGGCGATGCGATGATGAACGGCAGGAACGCCTTGCGCTCATTCCTGTAGAGGCCCGGCGCGATGAAGAGATAAAGCTGCGTCGCCACCACCGGGAATGCCAGGCACAGACCGCCGAACATGCCCACCTTCACATAGGTGAAGAACGTCTCGTACAGCGCGGTGTAGATCAAATGATCGTTCGGCTGGCCTCTCAGCGCGTTCGCTAGCGGCCATGTCAGGAATGCGTAGATGTATTTGGCGAAGGCGAAGCAGAAGATGAAGCACAGCACGAAGGTGACGAGCGACCAGATGATGCGCCGGCGCAATTCGATCAGGTGATCGAGCAGCGGCGCCTTACTCGCTTCGATGTGGGCTTCGTCGTCGGCGGTGCGCTCGCTCATTGCTGGGCTTCGCGCGGCGGCTCGATCGGCTCGGCGAGCGCTTCCTCGACGGCGTGATTGTGAACGTCCAACGCGGGGCCCGGATCGAGCGGCGCCTTCGTCGGCCGCATCAGCGGCGCGGCTTCGACCGGCCTGTTCATTTCGTTCTCGAGCTCGGACAGCGGCCGCTCGCGGCGCAGATTCTCGATCTCCTGCCGCAGCTCATCCAGCTCGGATTGCCGCGCCATCTCGTCGAAGCTCTTGCGGAACTCGTTGGCCATCGAACGCGCCTTGCCGAGCCACTGGCCGACCATGCGCAACAGCCGGGGCATGTCCTTCGGCCCGACCACGACCAGGGCCACGACCAGGAAGATGAGGATATGGCTCCAGCTGAGATCGAACATCGCTGCGGCGGCTTAGCGGCCGACCTGGTCCTTGTCGCGATCGGAGGAGATGGTCGGCGGCGGCCGGCGGTCATCGTGATGATCGTTGTCGGCGTCCTGCAGCCCCTTGCGGAAGCTGGTGATGCCCTTGGCCACGTCGCCCATCAGGTCGGAAAGCTTGCCGCGGCCGCCAAACAGAAGCAGGGCCACGATCACGAGGATGAGAATGTGCCAGATGCTGAGCGTGCCCATGAAAATCTCCTTCGGCTCCGACTCTTATATAGGACGGACGGAGCTTGCGCCGGGTTAAAGCGCCTTACCCCTGCCCCGACAAGGCCTTAGCCGATCAAAATCTCGCCTTTGCGATCCACCAGGGCGGCCAGGGCGCCGAGGCGCTTCTGGACCGGTTCGCCCGCGATGCGGTGGCGGCGGGCCGAAACATCCAGCAGCAGGCGGGTGGGCGTCATGCGCAGGGGATAATGCGGCAATTCGCGCTCGGCGGAGGCCGACAGCGAAAACGCCAGACGGGCCGCCAGCCCGATGCGGCGGGCGAGTCTTTCATCGTCTTCATCCAGCAGGTCATGCGCGTGGATATCGCGCGGGAAATCCTCGTCGCCGGAATAGCGGTGGAAGACCGCGGTGGCGATGAGCGCGCGCTCGCGATGGGTGGCGCCGGCGAAGGGCGCGGTCACCACCTGGTTGAACGCGCCGATGGCGCGATCGTCCGGATGGCGGCGCCAGCCGACGTCGGAGAACAGGCAGATGGCTTTGCGGATGCGCCGGTCCGGTTCCTTCTCGCCGGGAAAGAGCGGCGCCATCCATTCGTACATTTCTTCCGCATGCCCCGGCGCGCGGCTGAT
>DATIVW010000302.1:0-10346 GCA_035465595.1 Rhizomicrobium sp.
ACGCTCATGGAGTTGAAAAGAATCCATCGCCATTTTTCCTTTGTCGGCATAATAACGCCGGCGCGCGGCTGCGTGGGGGATTCGTTTGCGCATCGGCATAATCGGTTGCGGCATCGCCGGACAGGCGGCGGGCATCGCGCTGGCGCGCGATGGCCACGACGTGACGGTGTACGAGCGCTTCGCCGAGGCCAAGCCTGTGGGCGCCGGACTTCTGCTTCAACCATCGGGACAGCTGGCCCTGGAACGGCTCGGGGTGCTGGACAGCGCCAGGCGATGGGGGGCGCCGGTGGAGCGCCTTCATGGCCGCACCACGGGCGGCCGCACCGTCATGGACTTGCGCTACGCCAAATTGGGCAAAGATGTGCAAGGACTCGGGCTGCACCGGGCCGCGTTGTTCAACGCATTGAACGACGGGTTGCTTTCATCCGGCGCCAAGGTGGTGCTGGGCTTCGACGTCATCAAGATCAAGGATGTGGACGCGCCGCGCCTGATCGCTCGCGATGGTCGGCAGGAAGGCCCATTCGATCTTGTCGTTGACTGCGCCGGCGCACACGACACGCTGCGCAAGTCTCTTGCCGCACCGGTGGACGACCCGGTCTATCCGTGGGGGTGCCTGTGGACGATCCTTCCGGACAGGACCGGCGCATTCGAAGGCGAACTGCGGCAGGTTCTTGAAAGCGCGCAGATCATGATCGGGATCCTGCCGGTCGGGCGCGTTCCCGGCGCCGAATTCGATGACAATCATGTCGCCCTGTTCTGGAGTCTCCTTCACAAGCAATACGGTGCGCAACGCGCATCGGGCATCGATATCTTGCGGGGGCGGATCGAGCATTACTGGCCGCAGGCCAAGCCGATTCTGGACGAGCTGCACGACATCAACCAGTTCACTCTGGCAACCTATCGCGACGTGCGGATGAAGACCTGGCGCGACCGCCATGTCCTGGTCATCGGCGATGCCGCACATGGCACGAGCCCGCAACTCGGACAAGGCGCCAATCTGGCGCTGATCGATGCACTGACCCTCGCCAGCGCCTTGCGGCACAATTCCAGTATCGAGGCCGCGCTTTCCGCCTATGAAAAATCGCGGCGGCCGCATGTGCGTTTCTACCAGACCGCATCGCGCCGGGTAACGCCGATGTTCCAGTCCCACAAGCGCATGGCGGGCTGGTTCCGGGACGCCTTCTTCGGTCCGATGGCGAAGACGCCGGGGATCGGACGCATCATGCGCACGACGCTCGCCGGGATGCGGAAATATCCGTTCGGTCTCTGGAAGATGCCGGACTGACTAGCCGTGCAGAACGGGCAGATAGCCGAGCCGCCAGGCGAGAAACACGGCGTAAGCGACATAACCGAACAGAAGCAGAGCGCCGTTGAAGCGGGAAAGCCGCCAGGACGAGATCATCAGCGGCATCAGCACGACCGCGACTCCAAGCAGGATGAAAATATCCGGACTTGCGGTCAACGCGATGCCGCGCGGACAGGCAATGGCGGTAATTCCCAGAACCCCCAGGATGTTGAAGACGCTGGACGAGAACAAATAGCCCAGCGTCACGTCGGTCCAGCGGCGTACAGCCATCGAAACCATGAAGACGAATTCCGGGACCGCGGTCGCCAGCGCGACGAGGATGAGCGCGACCATCATCGCCGGCAGGTGTTCCTGCTGCGCCACGGCGAGCGCACCGTCGATCAGGCAACGGCCGCCGAAATAGAGAGTGACCAATCCCGCTCCGAGGAGAAATGCGCTCATACCGAAGGAATCCGGCGCGCCGCGGCACTGGGCGCGCGCTTCGGAGTCCTGCGCAGGTTTGCGCCAGTCGATCACGATGCAAGCGGCGACATAAACCCCAAGTCCTGCAAGCAGCAAATAGCCCTCAAGGCGGGACAGATGGCCGTCCCACGCCGCGAGCGCGAGTGCTCCGCTCGCCAGCACCATGGCCAGACCATCGCGAAACACATTCTTCGGCGGGCTGGGCAGCGGCATGAACAATGCGCCCAGGCCCAGGATCAGAAGAAGATTGACGATGTCGCTGCCCACAACGTTCGCGACGGCCAGCTCCGGGGCCTTGTGCGCCATCGCCTGCAAGGCCACCGAGAATTCCGGCGCCGACGCGGCGGCGGAAACGATGAACAGGCCGACGATGGTGGGAGAAAGACCTACGGTGCGCGAAATGCCGATGCCGGCGCGCAGCAGGGCTTCGCTCCCTGCGAACAGCAGCAACAGGCCGATCCCGACAAACGCATACGCCATGAAACGAACGGCACCCCGACGCCCCTCGCGCGTCCCGCTCAGCAAAGCATGGCCAAACTGTCCCGTTAAGGGACTTCGGCAAATCTTTGCGGGCTGAAAGCGCGGATTTCCGGCGCGGGCAACCCCAGAACGAGACGGCTGACAGTTTCTGCGATTGCCGGTGCAAAGAGGATGCCGTTCCGGAATTGCCCGCTGGCGACGAAGAGGTTCTTGATCCGCGTTTCTCCGAGGATGGGGAGATTGTCCGGCGAGCCGGGGCGCAGTCCCGCCCAGTGCTCGTCGATCTGCCAGGAGGCGAGTGACGGCATCAGGCCGACGGCGCGATCGGTGAGCCAGCTCTCCGCCTTGTCCGTGAGCTTCGTATCGAAACCCGCTTCTTCCATCGTCGCTCCAATCAAGAGGCGGCCGTCTCGCGGGACGAGATAGACGCCATTTCCCCACACCACCTGTTTCGGCAGCAGCGTGCCCTTTGGTGGCACGAGCGCGAGGACTTCGCCTTTCACGGGGCGGACTGGCGGCAGTGCAGGCTCATCCATTTCGATGCCGCCGGACCATGCCCCCGCCGCGACGACGATCTTGTCCGCCGGATACAGCGCGAATGGCGTGTGGACGCCGAGGGGCTCGGTCTCGATGCGCATGGCGGCTTCATTGGTCGAGAGTCTTCCACCCGCGCGGATAAAAGCATGGGTAAGCGCCACTCCGAGCGCGCGGCTGTCGACCTGCGCTTCCTCGGCATCCCACAAGGCGCCGGCGATCTCGCCGCCAAGCAGAGGCTCGCGCGCTTTCGCCTCTGTCGCGGTCAGAAGTTTTCGATTGCCCTGCGCGGCGAGCCGCTGCGCTTCGGCCTCGTCCCGCGCCACGATCAGCGCGCCGTCGCGCAGATAGCCGATCTGCCGTCCGGAATGTTCTTCGACGGCAGCGGCGAAATTCGGCCAGAGCTCCGCAGACCAGCGTGCGAATTGCGCTTCATCCGGATTGGCATCCGCGGCCTCTGCGGTCGGCGCAATCATGCCCGCCGCCGCCCATGTCGCGGCGCGCGCCGGTTGTGCGCGTTCCAACACCAAAACCTCCGCGCCTGCCTGCGCAAGTCTCCAGCCGATGGAAAGTCCCGCAACCCCGGCGCCAATAATCACGACTTTCATTGCTCGGGAAATTCCTGGAACGCGGCGGCGACGCGGAAGCCTGCCGAGATGAAGCAAATGATGCCGAATATGTAAGCGACGATGCCGAACCATTCCGGCCGGATGCAGACGATGCTGAAGGCGATGAATGCTTCGGCGCCATCTGTGAGCCCCGCGAGATGCGAGACGCCCCTCACGCCCCCTACCTTCACATCAATGCCGCGCTTTGCCGCAAACTTCGAATAGGCCAGAAAGGTGGAAGCCGACACCGTGAATGCGAGCACGAAGAAACACGCCGCCAGCGCGCGCGACGGATCGGCCAGCGCGAAGGCGAACGGAATGGCGGCGCAGTAGATGTATTCCAGCGAAACATCGAGGAAGTCGCCGAGATCCGTGGCGCGGGTCTGGCGCTTCAGCGCGGCGCCGAGGCCATCCACCGAACGGCCGAGCGCGATCAGCACAAGACCAAGTATGTAGTGCCCCATCACGATGGCCGGAACCGCGGCGATACTGAGCAGAAAACCCAGAACGACGATCCGGCTCGGCCGAACATTGCGCCATGCCAGCGCATCTGCGGCGCGCGCGTAGACCGGCCCGGTCAGATTCTTCAAGGGATCATCGAGCATGGCGGGATGTAACGATCCGCCGCCGCGCGCGTCAAACGCCTAGGACGGCGGCAAGGATGAGAGGCCGGTAGCGTAGGCGTCCTCGAACGCGTCCAGGCCGTGGCTGCCGCCATTGACGAGTTTGCGGGCCCTGGCGAGGTCATTGTTCTTCAGCGCCGAACGGATCGCGCTCTCGGCGTTCTTCAGGAACTGCGCCAGGATCCGCCCCGCAGTCGCCGGATCGTTACAGAGTTCAGGATTGCCGATCAGGTCCTTGCCGATCTGCGCGCCGATGCGACTGTAGTTGCCGCGACCGGTGAGCTGCACAAATCCGCGCCCCTTGAACGTCGCGCCGTCGCCCTTGTGGGTGTTGCCGAGGCTGGCGGCGATCGATGTTGGAGGATCGTAGAGATCAAAAGGGTGTCCGCCGGGTGAGGTGTTGTATTTGCTCACGCCTTCGGAGATCGGCCTGAAGCCCGCCGTCTCGGCGCGGATCGTGCCCAGCGCCATCAGCAGCATCGGCCTGTCATCCAGATCGCAGGCACGCAGCCCATCGCAGACGAACGGCAGGTTGGCGATAATGTTGCTGTGCGGCGCTCCAGGAAACATCGGAAAGACGTTTGCCGGCGTCACCTTCGAAAGATAGCCGGACACGGCGAGGAATTGCGTGGAGAAGTAACCGGTGATGCGCGCAGGTCCGTCGATCAGGACCTTCGTCCACGCACCCGCGGGCTGCGTGACCACGCCAGTGGTGCCGGCCATGAACACCGCCACGATGGCAGCCGACGTCGACGGGCCGGCGCGCAGGTTTACGTTGTCAGACGTGACAGTGACGCGGTCGCCGACGACCATGCTTGCCCCCGCAATTTCCGTATCTGAAATGCGCCCCACACGCGGCGGCGGAGTTTGTCCCGATTCTCCGGTTTGAGCGAACCACCCGACCGGGACAAAATCCGACAATTGGAGTGTTGCCCGCCATTTCCGTCTTTCTATAGTCCTCCGGCTCCGGAACACCGGTGGCAAGGACAGCGGGGAGCATTGGCCGATGAAAAAACTCGGAAGCATTTTTGGGGGCGTGGTCATCATGGCAACGACGATCATCGGAAACACAGCCTACGGGCAGATCAGCCGCGGCGATCGTTACTCCGGCGCGACATGGGCGACGCGTTCGCCGGTGCTCGCGCAGCACGGCATGGTGGCGAGCGAGCAGCCGCTGGCGTCCGAAGCGGCCGTGCAGGTCCTGCGCAATGGCGGCAGCGCGGTGGACGCGGCCATCGCCGCCAACGCGATGATCGGCTTGATGCAGCCGGTGCTGAACGGCATCGGCGGCGATCTTTTCGCCATCGTCTACGATCCCAAGACGCACAAGCTCTACGGCTACAACGGCTCGGGCCGCTCACCGAAGGGTCGCGACCTGGCGAAGATGACCGCCAAGGTCGAAGCCGCCTACAGGAAGGCCGGCATGAAACCCAAGGCCCACATCCCGCCGGTGGGTTCGCTGCCGATCACCGTGCCCGGCACGGTGGATGCGTGGTTCGCGCTGCATGACAAGTTCGGCAAGCTGCCGATGAAGGACGATCTGGCGCCCGCCATCAATTTCGCGACCAACGGCTTTCCAGTGACGCAACTCATCGCGCTCTATTGGAAAGCGAACATGGCCGGCTTCGAAAAGCAGAAGGGCCTGATCGAGGAGTTCGACAACGCGCGCCACACCTATCTGATCCCCGACGCGCATGGCGGGCACACGCCGGCGGAAGGCGAGATCTTCAAGAACCCCGACCTCGCCCACACGCTGACCTTGATCGCCAACGGCGGGCGCGATGCCTATTACAAGGGGCCCATTGCCAAGACGATCGATGCCTACTTCAAACGCATCGGCGGCGATCTGCGCTACGAAGACTTCGCGGCGCATCATGGCGAATGGGTCACACCGCTGACGGTGAACTATCGCGGTTATGACGTCTACGAGCTGCCTCCCAATGGCCAGGGCGCGGCGGTGCTGGAGATGCTGCAGATCCTCAAAGGCTATGATTTGAAAAAGATGGGCGCAGGCTCGGCGAATGCGCTGACGGCGCTGATCGAGTCCAAGCGCCTCGCCTATGAGGATCTCGCGAAATGGTACGCCGATCCGGCCTTCGTGCATGTGCCGATGAAGGGCCTCTTGTCGGATGCCTATGCGGATGAGCGCCGCAAGCTGATCAGTTCCGAACACGTCAATCCGAATCTTGGTCCCGGCGATCCGAAACTGCATGACGGCGACACGATCTACCTGACCGCCGCCGACAAGGACGGGATGATGGTCTCGCTCATCCAGTCCAACTATCGCGGCATGGGATCGGGTCTTGTCGCCGACGGCCTCGGCTTCATGTTCCAGGATCGCGGCGAGCTTTATTCGCTCAATCCCAAGGCGGCGAATGTCTATGCGCCGGGCAAGCGGCCGTTCCAGACGATCATTCCCGCCTTCGTGATGAAGGACGGCAAGCCCTTCATGTCGTTCGGCCTGATGGGCGGCGATATGCAGCCCCAGGGTCACGTCCAGGTTCTCACCAACATCATCGACTTCGGCATGGGCATCCAGGAAGCCGGCGATGCGGCGCGCTGGCGCCACTATGGCGGCGCGGAGCCGACGGGCGAACCTTCCACCGGGATCGGCACCGTCGAGATGGAGAGCGGGTTCGATCCGGCGGTGAAGGCGGAGCTGGCCAGGCGCGGCTACAAGGTCGTGCCGGGCACCGGCGGCTTCGGCGGCTACCAGGCCATCATGCGCGCCCCGAACGGCGTCTATTGGGGCGCGAGCGAGATGCGCAAGGACGGCGAAGTGGTCGGGTATTAAATCTGGTGGCTGATCAGGGGGCGCCCACAACGTATCGTTTGCAGGAATCCGGGTGCCCCTCCCCGCCTCCTCCCCCTTCCTTCGATTGAAACGAGAGCAAGCCAGGCAAGCCCCCAGCAGAACACGCTGGAAGCGGATAGGGTAGAACAAATAACGAACACTGTCGCGGAATTCAAGCCCCGCCTGCGACAATTTTGGATAAGAAGAAAACTTTGAAGTTTCCTTCTTATTGCTTATATCCCGTCCGTGACCGATTCCAACGCCAGGACCGCCGCCCTTGCCGAGGCGCTGCGAAGCTTCATCGGCAATTTCAAGCGCCGCCTGCGCGCGCAATCCCCCGCGGGCGAGCTGAGCTGGTCGCAATTCGGAATGCTGAGCCGCCTCGAGCGCGACGGACCCTCCACCGTTACCGCGCTTGCGAAAGCGGAGGGCATGCGTCCGCAATCGATGGGCGCAACGATTCGCGACTTCGAAGCGGCCGGCCATGTCACCGGCACCCCCGATCCTCAGGACGGACGCCAGACGCTGTGGTCGGTGACGCCCAAGGCGCGCGCGCTCGTCCAGGTCGCACGCGCCGCGCGGCAGGACTGGCTGCTGGCGGCCATCCAGAAGAACTACTCTCCGGAAGAACAGCACGACCTCATTCGCGCGGTGAAGCTGCTCGAACGCATTGTCGAATAGAAGGAAGTCATGGCCGTCACCACGCTCGACCCCAAAACAGCCCTCATCGTCATCGACCTGCAGAGGGGCATCATCGCACGCGAGACCGCACACCCCATTCCCGGCGTGGTGAAGAATTCCGTCGCCCTGCTCGCTGCCTTCCGCAAGCGCAGGCTGCCGGTGGTGCTGGTGAACGTGACTGGCGGCGCACCAGGCCGCAACGAAGGCCCGAAGATGCCCCCGAGCTTTCCCGCCGAATTCGCCGAACTGATCCCGGAGCTGAAGCAGCAGCCGTCCGATCACAGGGTCACGAAACGCACCTGGGGCGCCTTCACCAACACCGATCTTGATGCTTGGTTGAAGAAGAACCATGTGACGCAGGTCGTGATCTGCGGCATCGCCACGTCCATCGGCGTGGAATCCACGGCGCGCTTCGCGCAGGAGTTCGGCTTCAACGTCACGCTCGCGACCGACGCCATGACGGACATGAGCATGGACGCACATGAGAATTCGGTGAAGCGCATCTTCCCGCGGCTGGGCGAGACCGGACTGACGGCGGAGATCGTTGCATTGCTCGAAAAGGGGAACGGTTGAGCGGACTCATCACAGGCACGTTCCGCTCGTTGCGGTTCTACAATTACCGCGTCTGGTTCGCAGGCGCGGTCGTTTCCAACACGGGAACGTGGATGCAGCGCGTGGCGCAGGACTGGCTGGTCCTCACCGAACTCACGCATCACAACGCCACCGCCGTCGGCATCGTGATGGCGCTTCAGTTCGGACCCCAGCTCCTGCTGCTGCCTTGGGCGGGCTTCGCCGCCGATCACATGGACCGCCGCAAGCTGATGATGGCGACGCAGGTCGGCATGGGCCTTCTGGCGTTGCTGCTGGGCATCCTGACGGTGACGGGCGAGATCACGTTGTGGGGCGTCTACACCATCGCCTTCCTGTTCGGCTGTGTCTCAGCCATAGACGCACCGGCGCGGCAGGTGTTCGTGTCGGAGATGGTGGACGACGACCATATCGCCAATGCCGTGGGCCTCAACTCCACCTCGTTCAACGCCGGGCGCATGATCGGCCCCGCCGCGGCCGGCCTCACGATTGCCGCACTCGGCACCGGCTGGGCATTCATCCTCAACGGGCTTTCGTTCTTCGTCGTGCTGGTCTCGTTGATCTTCCTGCGCGTGCACGAGCTGCACACGCATGAGCGCGCGGTGAAGCGGCGCGGCGGCCTGCTGGAGGGCTTCCGTTATGTGTGGCGCCGCGCCGACCTGCGCGCGGCGATGATCATGCTGTTCTTTATCTGCACCTTTGGATTCAACTTCGCGATCTTCATTTCCACCATGGCCGTGCGCGTGTTCCATGCCGGCGCCGGGCGCTATGGCCTGCTCTCTTCGGCGATGGCGGTGGGAACCATGTGCGGCGCACTGCTGGCCGCCGGGCGCGAAAAGCCGAGCTTCCAGCAGATTTGCGTGGGGGCGGCAGTGTTCGGAATCGGCAGCTTCCTGGCCGCGATCATGCCAAGCTACTGGCTCTTCGCCGCGGCGCTGGTGATGTGCGGCGTCGCCGCGCTGACCTTCGCCAATTCCAGCAACGCGCTCATGCAGCTTGCGACCGAGCCCACGATGCGCGGGCGTGTGATGGCGATCCGCCTTGCCGTCGCGATGGGCGGCACACCCATCGGCGCGCCGATCGTGGGCTGGGTGGCCGACACCTGGGGACCGCGCTGGTCCATTGGCGTGGCGGCGGCGTCCGGCGTCATCGCGACGGTGGTGGGCGTCCGCTACCTGATGATGGAGCGGCGCGCACAGATTCCGCCCAACGCGGCGCCGGCGGAATAGCTACTGCCCGCGCGCGTTCTTCACCGCGAAATCGGCTTTCACCTTGCTGCCATCGGCGAAGTCGAGCGTGACGGGAACGGTGGCGCCCGGCTTCATTTGCGGTTTCGTGTCCATGCACATCAGGTGATAGCCGCCCGGCGCGAAGGTGACATCGCCGCCGACGGGAACCGGCACCGAGGCGACGTCCACCATCTTCATCGCGCCGCTTTCACTTTCGGATTTGTGCAGCATGAGCATGCCGCAGGCGGGCGACTCCGCGCCGGTGAGCGTGGCGACGGCCGTGCTGCCGTTGTGCAGCGTGAAATAGCCGCCAGCGGGAAGATTGCCGGGCAGCGTGCGGAACCAGCCATCCTTCACGACGAGATCATTTGCGTCCGCGGCCTGCGCGGCTGAGAGCGGCGCCGCGAGCAGGACGGCAGCGGCGGCGAGTTCAAAGAGATGCTTTCTCACGTTCTTCCTTCTCCTCGTTGAGGCGCATGTTGACCAGCACCACGATCATGGCGGCGAAGCTTGTCAGCGTGCCCGGCAGCCAGATGATGAGGCCGCCGTAATGCATGTCCGACAGGGCCGAGAAATCCAGCGCGCGGCCGCAGATCGTATAGACCGGATAATAGTCGGTCATCGACAGCGACAAAATTGCGCCCAAGACCATCTGCGGCAGCTCGATGAGCAGGATCATCAGTCCGCGGATCAATGGCGAGAGCCGCGCCGGCGGCTTCGGCCGCGGATCCAGCACCAGCAACCAGAACATGATTCCGTTGAGCGCCATGGTCCAGTTCATGACATCGTAAAGCGGCCGGTCGAGCATCACGACGGTGTGAATGGACGGGATCAGCCAGAAGTAGAGAAGCCCCACGAACAACACTGGCGCGATCGCGGGATGCTGGAGGAAATCAATCGAGCCGCGCACCGGCCGCGCGTTCACGACGGGTTTGAGGAAATCCGGCATCCCGGCATACAGAACCGGGCCGCTCGCACCCATCGCGATCAGGAACGGCCCCGCATGGTGCAGCACGAAATGCGCCCAGCGGTGCACGAAGA
>DATIVW010000303.1:0-2532 GCA_035465595.1 Rhizomicrobium sp.
GCGCCTCGACGAGCGCCATGCGGGGCTCGCATACCGCCACGGCTATTTCGCCGCCAATTCCCGCTATGGCACCGATGTAAAATTCGACTCCATCGCCCATATGGATTTCGGGACGGGAAATAAGACCGTCTACACCTTCAAGGACGGGATGCCGGGTGAGCCAGTCTTCGTTCCGCGCGCCGCCAATGCCCCAGAGGGAGATGGGTGGCTCGTCGCCACGGTCTATCACCCATCGACCGACAAGAGCGGTTTTGCCGTCTTCGACGCGCAGGACATCGGCAAGGGCCCGGTCGGCGAAGCGATGCTGCCCCGCCGCATGCCCTTCGGCTTCCACGGCAACTGGCGCCCGGCCTAGGCAACCAGGATTTCACGCATGATGGATCTGCTCCGGGCGTTCAAGCCGCTCGTCGGGGACTTTTTGTCCACGATCATCTTCATCGCCGTCTATGAATTCACGGGCGACATCATCACCGCCACCGGCGCGGGCATCATCACCGGCGTGCTGCAGTTCATCTGGCTGAAGTCCCGCCGTCACGACTTCGCGCTCATGCAATATGCCAGCCTTGCGCTGGTCCTGGTGCTGGGCACGGCCACGCTCCTGACCAGAGACCCGCGCTTTGTGATGATCAAGCCCAGCATCGCCGGGTTCGCCATCGCCACCGTCATGCTGCAGCGCGGCTGGCAGCTCCGCTACATGCCGCCGATCGTCAAGGAGCACGCATCGGAAGGCTTCCTCGTGGCGTGGGGCTATATCTGGTCGGCGCTCTATTATGCGATGGCGGCGGGCAATCTCTTCATCGCATGGCGCTACGGCCTCAAGGAATGGGCGCCGTACAATGCCCTCGTGCCGACCGCCGGACCGCTGGCGCTTTTCATCATCCAGTACGGTACGATGCGCGCGGTCATCCGGCGCACGATCAGGGCGAAGATCGCCGCCGGGACGATGACGGCGCCCGCCGAATAATTCGCGTCCGACGCTGCTTTTCCCCAACTCCGACACAGCTCCGCCAACATCTTCTGTGATCGTTCCGAATTGCCGGAATCTCCATCCGGCGATAAGTTTTGAGCCACGCCGGTATTCGGCGGCTCGGGGGCGAAAATGATCAACCGGACGTTTCTGATCGGCGCTGGCATAGCCGGCGCCGTCGTTCTTGTGCTCGGCATTTTCTTCTTTCTGGGCGGCAAGCACAGCACGCCAGGCACCGGCTTCTTCGGCCGCATCGCCAACGGCGTGTCCGTCGTCACCGGCACGCAGACACCGGAGCAGATGGCGGCGGCGCCCGAATTCGCCTTTCACCGGCTGGAGATCGATACGTCCCGCGCGCAGCCCGAAGCCTGCCTCGTCTTCACCCGCGACCTCGATATCTCCGGCCACACCCATTACGAAGACTATTTGACGGTCGATCCGGACACGCGCATCGTCGTGCGCGCCCTCGACGCGCGGCTCTGCATTGCCGGCCTCAGCTTCAACGCCACCTACACCGTCACCCTGAAGAAGGGATTCCCGGACAAGGCGGGCGACAAGCTCTTCGAGGAAGAGACCGTTCCGGTCGAGTTGCGCGACAAGCCATCGCTGGTGCGCTTCGCCGGCGGCATCGTCCTGCCGCGCGACAACGCCGACGGCGTTCCCGTCACCACCGTCAATATCGACAGGCTGAAGCTCAAGATCATCCGCGTCGGCGACCGTTTGCTGTCGCAGATCGAAAGCGGCACGGTCGACCAGACCACGCTCTATTCCTATGACGAGAGCCAGCTTGAGGACAGCCAGGGCTCCGTCGTGTGGCAAGGCTCTATGGACGTGGCGAACGTCAAGAATGACAGCGTGGTCACCCTCATTCCGATCCGCGATATCCTCAAGGGCAAGCCGCCGGGCGCCTATGTCCTGGTGGCGCAGGACGCGGCGAAGGCGAAATCCGACGATTCTTCCTCCGATGAGGGCGATTCCGGCGAACTCGCCAGCCAGTGGGTCATCGACTCCGACATCGCCATCACCACATTCCAGGGCGCGAACGGCATGGCGGTGTTCGCGCGATCCTATGCGAGCGCCAAGCCGCTCTCCGGCGTGAAGCTCACGCTCGTCGCGCGCAACAACAATGTCCTGTCGACCGTGACGACCGACGGTACCGGCCGCGCCGACTTCGACGCGGGCCTCTTCAACGGCAAGGGCGGTGACGAACCGGTCGTTGTCATGGCCTATGGCAGCAACGGCGATTTCAGCTTCCTGGATCTGCGCCGTCCGTCCTTCGATCTCACCGATCGCGGCGTGGGCGGCCGCGACACACCCGGCCCGATCGATGCCTTCCTTTACACGGAGCGCGGCGTCTATCGCCCCGGCGAGATCATCCGCGCGACGGCGATGCTGCGCGATCGCGTCGGCGCCGCCGTCGTTGCGCCGCTGACGCTTGTGGCGACACGCCCCGATGGCATGGAATTCGCCCGCACGACCGTGCCCGGCCAGTCCCTCGCTGCCGGAACGGCGACATGGAACGTGGCGCTTCGCAATACCTCGCCGCATGGCCGCTGGCAGATCGC
>DATIVW010000304.1:0-3071 GCA_035465595.1 Rhizomicrobium sp.
TGCGATGGCGCGTGTGATGCCGTCGAGGCCTGCATCGGGTCGCGGGCCGCGGAGCAGCCGGTCGAGAGCGCGCACGTTGCGGCGAAACTCGGCCGTGTTCTCGCCGCCGGATGCGAGCGGATGTTTCAGCAGCGCAAGCAGCGGCACAGGCGCGAATTTCTCGTCCGCCGCTTCCGCGAGCAGGCAGAGAAACGTGCCGGGCGGCGTGTTGGCGAGCGGCCGGCCGGCGGTGTCATCGATCTCGATGTTCCAGCGGCGCAGCTCGGCGGAGACTCGGCGTGCGAGATTGCGGTCCGGCGTGACGAGCGCGGCGGTCTTGTCTTTCGTCTCCAGAACCTCGCGCAGGATGAGCGCGATGGAGGCCGCTTCCTCGCCCGGATGCGCGGCTTCGACGACGGAGAGGCCGTTCAGGCCCTTCGCAATCACTTCGGCGCCGTTCTCCGCGATGGCGCGCCATGCATCGGTGGTGGGGGCAGGGCGCAGCACTTCGCGCAGCAATGTCTCGCGCGCGGTGTTCGCTTTCACGTCCATCGGCTGCCAGTCGCGCACGTCCTTGCGTGCCACCCCGATGCCGCCGAGCAGTTTCTTCAAGCCATATTGCGGATGGCCGGGCTCGAGCTCGTTCCAGCTGTCTTCGTCCAGCTCGCGATCGAGGCCCGGCAATACGACCGACCCGTTCGGGAGCTCCGCGATCACGCGCAGCAAGTTCGCCGTGGCCGGAATGGAGCCGGTGGAACCGGCGGCGATGATGGGGCCTTGCGGCGGGTTTTTCTTCAGCCGCTCCGCGAGCGCACCGAGCGCCGCGTTGCGCCGCGCGCTGGGGTCCATCGCACCCTCGTCGTTGAGGATGCCCGGCCAGTGCTTGCGCACGATGTCGAGAAACTCCCACACCTTGCGCCAGTGGCCTGCGAAGTGATCAGGCACGATTGTCTCGAGCTTGGAAAGATCGACGCCTTCGGTTTCCGCGTCATCGAAGAATTTGGCGAGTCCGCCGGCGAGCGATGCCGCCTGCGCAAAGGTGAGTGGCGCGTCCTCCTTGCGGTAGTGGTGCACGAGTTGCGCCAGGAGCAGGCGTCTGCGGATCGGCGCGATCGCGGGGGCGAGCGATAGATCTTCGGAAGCAGCGTCGAACAGGAAATCGTCTTCGTCGACGTCGCCGAGCGGGCGCATGTCCGGCAGCAGCGCCGCCCCGCCCATCTCGCGCGCGAAGATCTCTGGAAAGTCGCGAACCGCGCGGCGCGTCGGCAGGTAGATCGTGGTCTTCGAAAGCGCCAGCTTGTCCTTCTCCAGATCGACCTGCGCGATGAGGCCGCGCGCCAGCGTCCGGGCAAACGGCGCGCTGGCGGGAATCGTGAAGACGTTGAGCATGGGCACCACTCTAATCCCTCTCCCCCATGGGGGGAGAGGGCAAGGGTGAGGGGGAGCGCAGATGTCTGGTGATGAGCGTGATCTTTTATTGGATTGCGGGAGTTGTATTCCCCCTCACCCAACCCTCTCCCCCTTCGGGAGGAGAGGGAGCTGTTACGCATACGCCAGGTATTCTTCCGACTGCCTGATCGCTTCGGGGCGGTCGATGTGCATCCACACGCCATCGAGGCGCTGGCCGAAGAGGCGGCCCCTGGCGATGGCCTTGTCCCACAACGGATTGATCGAGAACTTGCCGGACTGCATCCCGTCGAACAGGCGCGGATGCACGATCTCCATGCTCATCCACACGAAGGGCGAGATGCGCCCCTCGGGCACGCGCGAAAGCCTGCCTTCCGCGTCCATCATGAAATCGCCACGGCCGTCATAGCAGACGGTGGAGACGGTGGGCGCCAGCAGCATCAGTGCATCCATGTGATACGGGTCCCACGCCGCCTTCAGCCTCTCCAGCGCGTGGCTGGCGCCTTCCACCCACACGGTATCAGCGTTGGCGTGGAAGAAGGGCTCGCCCTTGAAATGCGGCAGCGCCTTGAAGATGCCGCCGCCGGAATCGAGGATCGTTTCCGTCTCGTCGGAGATGACGATCTCCACGTCCTTGCGCTTCTCGACATGGGCTTTGATCTGGTCGCCCAGGTAGTGGATGTTGACGACGATGGTCTTGACCCCTGCTTCGACCAGGCGGTCCATCACGTGATCGATCAGCGCGCGGCCCTGCACCTTCACCAGCGGCTTGGGAATTTTGTTGGTGAGCGGGCGCATGCGCGTGCCGAAGCCGGCCGCCATGATCATCGCGCGGGTGATCTTCGTGCTCAAACCGAAACTCCTTGCGGCTTGCCGCGCTTTTCCACCGGTATGGTGCGGTCATACCATGATTTGAGGCCGCGCATCGCCGGATGCGAAAGGTCCTTGTTCAGGTGGCGCCACACGCGCGGCAGGTAATCCAGATAGCGCGGCTTGCTGTCCCTTTTGTAAAGCCGCGCGAACACGCCGGCGATGCGCGCGTTACGCTGACCGGAGATCGTGGCCATCTCGCCGGCGAACTGTTCCCTGTCGAGCGCGACACCACTGCGTCGCGAAGTTTCCAGATAGCGCGCGATGGTCGCGTCCGTCACTTCGGCCGAGACATCGCGGCGCGCGTCTTCCACAAGATGCATCAGGTCCTGCGCGCGCGAACCGGCGACCGCGTCCTGGAAATCCAGAATACCCACGCGCGCATGGCCGCTGCGCTGCGGTAGCCACAGAAGGTTCTGCGCGTGGTAATCGCGGTGCACGACCACCGGCGGATGCACGCGCGTCGCCTCCAGCGCGGCCTTCCACAGCGCGCGATGCTCGTGCACTTCGTCCTCGGTCGCGGCGCGGCCCAGCGCCATCGGCATGAACCATTCGGTCATCAGGTCGATTTCGCCCAACTGCGCGGTCTCGTCATAGTCGAGCAGCGGGGTGTGGGCGTTTAGCATCGCGGGTGCGACGCTCTCGTGCAGCTTGGCTAGCACGTCCGCGGCGACCGTATAAAGCTCGCGCTCGTCGCCGCCTCTGAGCAGCACGCTGTCGAAGAGGTCATCGCCGAGATCTTCGATCAGCGCGAAGCCCTTCGGAATATCGGCGGCATAGATTTCCGGCGCGGTGAGCCCATGGCTGCGCAGGTA
>DATIVW010000305.1:0-9625 GCA_035465595.1 Rhizomicrobium sp.
TCGTCCCGTGGCGGAGATCATGTTCGTGGACTTTGTCGGCGTCTGCTTCGACCAGATCTACAACCAGGCCGCCAAATTCCGCTACATGTTCGGCGGCAAGGCCAAGACGCCCATGATCATTCGCGCCACGATCGGCGCAGGGTTCCGCGCCGGCGCACAGCACAGTCAGTCCATGCATCCGCTTTTCACGATGGTGCCGGGCCTGAAAGTCGTGATGCCATCCAACGCCTATGACGCAAAAGGCCTGATGATCGAGGCGCTGCGCGGCGACGACCCGGTCATCTTTCTGGAAGCCAAGACGCTCTACGATTCCGAGACTGAAGTCCCGGACGAGGCCTATCGCTTGCCCTTTGGCGAGGCGAATGTGTTGCGCGAAGGCAAGGACATCACGCTCGTCGCCTTCGGACCGATGGTGCCGCGCGCACTGGCCGTGGCGGAGACCCTCGCGAAGGACGGTATCAGCGCAGAGGTGGTCGACCCCCGCACCACATCGCCGCTGGACGAGGACACGATTCTCGAGAGCGTGGAGAAGACCGGCCGTCTCGTGCTGGTGGATGAAAGCCCGCCCCGCTGTTCGCTCGCAGCCGATGTGGCGTCGATTGTAGCGGACAAAGGGTTCAAGTCGCTCAAGGCGCCGATCAAGTCGGTGACCTGTCCGCACACGCCCGTCCCGTTCGCGCCGGTGCTCGAGGACGAATACATGCCGAACCCGCGCCGCATCGAAGCGGCTGTTCGCGAAGTGCTGAAATTCGACTGACTGAAGGATGTCGCCATGACCATCACCGACGTAGAGAAGAAAGCCGGTTGGCTCGCACAGGCACGGCGCATGGCGGAGCATATCCGCAACAAGACGTCCGACCTTGCGCCGGGGCCCATGCGCAACGCCGTGTCGGTCTATACAGATCCGGCGCGCCATGCGGCAGAACGGCAGAAGCTCTTCCGCGAAACGCCGGTGGTGGCGTGCCTTTCCACGCAGCTCCCCCAGCCTGGCAGCTATCGGGTTTTCGACGAGACGGGTGTGCCCATCGTCGTCGTGCGCGGGCAGGACAATCAGGTCCGCGCCTTCCTCAATATCTGCATGCACCGCGGCGCGCGTCTGGTCCGCGACCGGGAGGGCACGGCAAAGCTTTTCACCTGCTGGTTCCATGGGTGGTCGTTCGACAACAAGGGCGGCGTGGTGGGCGTGCCCGAGCGCGAGCGCTTTGAAGGCGGGCTCAAGGAAAGCGAGCACCTCATCAGCGTGCCGGCCGCGGAGCGCTATGGTCTTGTCTTCGTCCAGGCGACGCCCGGATCGAAAATGGACATCGATGGGCATCTGGGAACGTTCGCGCCCGTTCTGGAAGCGCTGGATCTCGACCAGGCACAGCATGTGAAGTCCGGCGAGCTACCGGTGAGCTCCAACTGGAAATACGCGCTGGACACTTATGGCGAAGGCTATCACTTCGCAGCGCTGCACAAGCAGACGCTCGCGCCCTATTTCCGAAATGACATCACCGTCTACGACAAGTATGGACGCCATCATCGCGTCGGCTTCGCGAGCCGGCAGATGGAGGAATGGGCGTTCAAGCCGGAGGCGGAATGGCCACTGAGCGGACCGAGCGGCATCCATTACCTGTTTCCGAACACGATCATCTTCGTGGGCTCGGTGCGGCCCGGCTATAGCTACACCACGCTGTTCCGGCACTTCCCCGGCGAGGAGGTAGGCGAGACGATTACCTACAAGTCGATCTACGCGCCGCGCGGAGTGAATTCCGAGGAATACCGCAAGGAGGTCGAGGCTGGCTTCGACGCCACTGCGCATGTCGTCACCACGGAAGACTATGTCACGGCTGCCGAGGGCTGGCGGAACATGACGAAGATGCCCAAGGGCTCGACCGTCGTGTATGGGCGCCAGGAGATCGCCCTGCAGAACCAGCATCGCGACATCGCGGACGCGATCGGCCTGCCGCTTCCCACCGCCATGGCTGCCGAATGAGCCGGATCAACTCCCTATCGGCGCTCGGCGAGGTGATGCAGCTGGCCTACGTGCCCAGGGATTTCGATGCGGCGCTGAAGTTCTGGATCGAGACGATGGGTGCCGGGCCGTTCTTCGCGCTCGACCATGTCAAGCTTGACGAGGTGAAATTTCGCGGCGTGCCCAGCGATATCGATTTCTCGATGGTCATCGGCTACTGGGGCGATATCCAGATCGAGATCATTCGCCAGCACAACGATGCGCCCTCCATATATAAAGAATGGCGCGATGCCGGTCGCGAAGGCCTGCATCACGTCTGCATCCTGGTAGACGACATGGCAAAATCGCGCGCGGCCGTGAAGGCCGCTGGTGGCGTGGTCGCACAGGAAGGCAAGCTCCAGAACGGTGGCGAGGTGATCTATGTGGACACCGGCGGAGGCCCCGGAACGATGATGGAGATCCTGAAATCCGCGCCGGGCGGGCGGGAGTTCTTCGCCATGATGCGCGATGCCGCGAAGAACTGGGACGGCAGCAACCCCGTGAGGAGACTTGGCTGATGGTGGATCGTCTGAAAGGCAAGGTTGCCGTCGTCACGGGCGGCGCCAGCGGTATCGGCGCCTCCACGGCGCGTATCTTCGCCCGTGAAGGCGCAAAGGTCGTCGTCACCGATGTGCAGGACGACAAGGGACGCGAGGTTGCGAAGGAAGTCGATGGCATCTTCCTGCATCAGGATTCATCCGACGAAGCGCAGTGGGCGTCCGTCATCGCCCAAACGCGCAAGGCGTTCGGACGTCTCGACGTGCTGATGAACAATGCGGGCGTCTTCATCCCGCAGACCATCGAGGACTCGACGCTCGACGTATGGAACAAGGTCCTGGGCGTCAATCTCACCGGCGTCATGCTCGGCTGCAAGCATGCCATCGGCGCGATGAAGGACAATCCGGGCGGGCCCAAGGGCTCGATCGTGAATGTCTCTTCGATCACAGGGTTCATCGGCCTAGCGAGCGGCGCTGCCTACACTGCATCCAAGGGCGGTGTGCGCATGCTGACCAAGTCCGTCGCAGTGCATTGCGCGCGGCAATACAGGAACATCCGCTGCAATTCGCTGCATCCCGGCGCCATCGACACGCCGATGAACCAGGCGGCGTTCGACGCCAGCGGAGATCCGGCCGGCATGCGCGCGTTCTTTTCCAGCGTCCAGCCGATCGGCCGCATGGCGACGCCAGACGAGATGGGCGAATGCGCGCTGTTCCTTGCGAGCGACGAATCTTCCTTCGTGACGGGCGCCGAACTTCTCGCCGATGGTGGCTGGCTCGCGGCTTCCGGACCTCTTTGAAACTCAAGGTGCATTCATGACCGTCAATCATCAATGGCTCATCGCCGGCCGTCCAACGGGGCGGCCGCTCAAGGATTCCGATTTCGAATGGGCGGAAAAGCCTGTCCGCGCGCCAGAACCGGGCGAAGTGCAGCTCAAGACGCTCTTTCTGGGCTTCGATCCGGCACAGAAGGGCTGGATGGAGAACGTCGGCGGCTATGTTGCGCCGACCGAGATCGGCGAAGTGATGCGCGGCTCTGCCGTATCCGAGGTCGTCGCCTCGAATTCGTCGCTGTTCAAGCCGGGTGACAAGGTAATGGGCCAGACCGGCTGGCAGGATAACCCGACCATCGCCGCGAAGGACCTGACAAAGATCGAGGACAACGATCTTCTCTCCGCCAATCTCGGCGTGCTTGGGACCACAGGCATGACGGCGTTTTTCGGCCTGAACAAGATCGGCAAGCCGTTCGCCGGCGACACGCTCGTGGTGACGGGCGCTGCGGGCGCGACAGGCTCGGTGGTTGGCCAGATCGGCAAGATCGCCGGCTGCAAGGTAATCGGCGTTGCGGGCGGGCCGGACAAATGCAAATGGCTGATCGATGAACTCGGCTTCGATGCTGCCATCGACTACAAGGCCGGCAATGTTCGCGGACAGATCAAGCAGCACGCGCCGGGCGGCATCGATGTGCTTTGGGACAATGTCGGGGGAAAGATCTTCAACGACCTTCTGGGTGAGCTGGCGTTGCACGCTCGCGTTGTGGTGTGTGGCGGCATCTCGCGTTACGAACTGGGCCAGATGCCTGCCGGGCCGGAGAACTATTTCAACCTCATCTTCAAGCGTGGAACGATGGCGGGCTTCATCGTGCTCGATTACATGGGCGAGTATCCCTGGGCGCGGGCCCGCATGACAAAATGGATCCGCGAGGGGCGCATCAAATACAAGGAAGACATCCAGCTGGGCTTCAAGAACGCGCCGCGCACGCTGATGCGGCTTTTCGCCGGCGAGAATTTCGGCAAGCAGCTTCTGAAGATCTGATCGAATGCCGATCGTCCGTTACGGGGAGCCTCTGAACGTTCTTGTGGCGGCGAAGGGGCATCCTTACCTGCGCGATCCGTTCATGGCGATGTTCGACGAGATGGAAGGCGTCGCAGCCAGTCTTGTCGAGCAGCCGGCGGTTCAGCTTCTGATGAACCCGCTGGGAATGGCGGGATACGATGCGCTGGTCCTCTACGACATGCCGGGCATTGATTTCCGCGCCGCGGACGGCCCGCGCTTCGTGGAGCCGGCCGAAGCGCTGAAGCGGGGCCTTCGCGCGCTGCTGGATTCCGGCAAGGGTATCGTCGCGCTGCATCACGCCATCGCGGGCTGGCCGGCCTGGGAAGAATACGCGGAGTGGCTGGGCGGCCGTTTTCTCTACAAGGCGGCAAGGCTGAGAGAACGAGACAGGCCCGATTCCGGTTATCGCCATGACGTCACGCACACAATCAGCGCGGTCGCGAAGCATCCCATCCTCGATGGCGTGCCCGAAACCTTCCCGCTGACCGACGAGCTCTATCTTTCCGAGGTGTTCGAGGATTCGGTGACGCCGCTTCTGCGTTCCAGTCATCCGTTTACGCGCGACAACTTCTATTCCGCCACGCACGCGATTTCGGGGAGGATGTACTCCAACGAGGGCTGGAAGCACCCCGACGGATCCAATCTCGTGGGCTGGGTCAAACGCGCGCGCAAGAGCCCGCTCGTCTATCTGCAGCCGGGTGACGGACCTGCGACTTATGCGAACGAGAACTATCGGATGCTTGTCGCCAACGCGATCCGCTGGGTAGCGTCTCCCGAAGCGAAGTCCTGGGCGCAGGGTTAACCCGCGGGCGGCCGTTTCGCGCTATCGCTCCAGTCCTGGCACCGTGCCCATTCGCGCAGCGTCTGCATCTTGACCGGAATCCGCTTGAGAACCGGCGCCATGTCCACTTTGAAGGGATGGATCGGGGAGTCGTTGTTGAAATGATAGAATTCCGCGATGCGCGCGATCGTCGGCTGACGTGCCGCTTCGGGGAAATCATCGCCGAACGCCTTCACGAGATTGACGGCGAATGCTTCCGGCGTACAGGGATCGTAACGCACGGGCCTGCCCAGCACCTCGGACAGGATCTGCGCCACTTGCGGCGGCACGAGCCGTTCCGGCCCGCCGATGACGATGCGTTCGCCTTCAAGATCCGGCCGCTCGATGGCTGCGATCATGAACTTGGCCACGTCATCAAGGCTGATCCAGTTGGCTTCAAGGTCCGGCCGGTGCGGGTAGACGTAGCGGCCCTCATGAACGATGAAAGGGCGCGCCCAGTTGGTCAGCAGATTGTCCATGAATAGCACCGGGCGGAAGACCGTCAGCGGCACGCCCGTCTCTGCGAACGTGTTCTCCATGTTCACGGCAATGTCGTAGGTGAACTGATTGATCGGCTTTTCCGGCACATAAAGACTTGTATTGAAGACCAGGCGCTTCACGCCGGCCTTCCTGGCAGCCTCGCCGAGATTGCGGATGCGCTCGATGGGATCGCGCGTTTGGATCAACGGACGGGTGAAGAACACTGCGTCAGCGCCCGCCACTGCGCGCTCGAGCGAGGGGGCGTCGTCCAGATCGGCCGAAACGATTTCGGTCTGGGCGAAACTTTCGCCCAGGAACGGATCGCTGCGCCGGGAAACCGCGCGCACATTGTATCCCGCCTTCGCAAGTTGGCGGACCTGTGCGGTGCCTTGCCGCCCGCTCGCGGCGAACACCGTGACAAAACCCATGGCTTTCCTCCTTTTTCGCGCGAGCGTCAGTTCACGCGGCGTTCATTTCCGGCCCAATAGGGCTCGCGCAATTCGCGGCGGAGAATCTTGCCGCTCGGATTGCGCGGCAGTGCCTCGATGAAGTCGACGGATTTTGGCGTCTTGTAGCCGGCGATGCGCTCGCGCGCCCAGGTGATGATTTCCTCCGCGCCGGGATTACGTCCGGGCTTCGGCACGACTACGGCCTTTACCGCTTCGCCCCATTTTTCGTCCGGAACGCCGATCACGGCCACGTCTGCAACGTCGGGATGGCCAAAGATCGCATTCTCCACCTCGGCGGGATAGACGTTCTCGCCGCCGGTTATGATCATGTCCTTCACGCGGTCGTGGATGTAGACATAGCCATCTTCGTCCATGTAACCCGCATCGCCGGTGCGCAGCCATCCCTCCTGGTCGATCGTCCTGGCGGTGGCTTCATCGAGATTCCAATAGCCCGCCATATTCGCGATGGAACGCGTGGCGATCTCTCCCACCTGGCGCGGCGGCAGGCGATTGCCATTCTCATCGAGGATGACGACTTCCACGCCCGGCAGCGGTTTTCCGGCTGAGCGCATCCTTGGGTTGCCTTTCGGGTCGTGATCCTCCGGCGGCAGCGCCACGATCGTTCCAGTTGTCTCTGTCATGCCGTACATCTGCACGAAGCCGCAGCCGAACACCTCCATGCATTCGCGCAAGAGATCGAGCGGAATGGGGGAGGCGCCGTAGAGGATGTATTTCATCCGTGAGTAGTCGACCTCACGCGCGCGCGGATTGCGCACCACGATCTGCATGGCGGCGGGCACCATGAATATCTTGCTGATCTTGTCCTTTTCGATGAAGTCGAGAACCTTGTTGGGGTCGAACTCGCGCGCAACCACGCCTTTGGCGCCGTTCACGAGGCCGGTGATGCCCCAGCCGGTTCCGCCGATGTGAAACACCGGCATGGCGACGAGGCTGACGTCATCGGCAGACCATTTGTTCCATTCCGCCGCGTCGTCTGCGCGCTGGCGGCGCATGCCCAGGATCCCCGAATGGCGGATCATCGCCCCCTTTGGGCGCCCGGTGGTGCCGGAGGTATAAAGCTGCACCACGACATCGTTCCAGTCGACAGGTATGCCGGGATCGCTGTCGTCCTGCGCATCGCGCCACGATTGGAAGGTGGGCCATTCCGGAGCGCCGCCCTCCATGGCGATGATCTTGCGGACGCTCGACAGCTCCGGCTGGATCCTCCGGGCGAGTTCGATGAATTCCGGACCGACGAGCAGAATCTCCGCGCGGCAGTCATCGACGATGTAGACGATTTCAGGTGGCGCGAGGCGCCAGTTGACCGGGGCCATGACCATTCCGGCCTTCGCCGCGCCGAAAAGCGCCTCGTAGTAATGATCGCTGTTCTTGCCGAGGTAACAGGTGCGCGCGCCCTTCTTCAGGCCCTCGGCGATCAGCCCGTTTGCCACCTGGTTCGCGTGACGGTTGAATTCGGCGAAGCTGGTAACCCGTCCCTCGAACTCAAATGCCGCTGCGTCGCCGCGCTCGGCCGCCTGCAGCCGGGCGACATCGCCCAGGGAATTGGCCTCGTTGATATCCATCCGTCCTCCCAAAACCCGGCCACCGGGCCGGGACGCAAAACAATCTTATGAACCGAAAAAAGTCACTAGTGACTTTTTTCTGCATATTGCTATCGTTTGGCCCCAGAAAACAACCGAATCTGGAGGGACGCGTGGCACAGCCCATCGCGGCGGATTTGATCGAAATGGATGCCGGGAGCGCGAAACTCTTTGGCGGCCGCCATCGCGAGACCGGCAAATTCGTGTTCCCCATGCCTGTCGGGCCGGAAGGGTCGAAATACGAACGCGTTCCCCTTAAGAGCGAAGGCACGCTCTGGTCCTTCACGGTGCAGCGGTTCCGTCCGAAGTCGCCGCCCTATGCCGGCGCGGACGATGACCGAAGCTTCAAACCCTTCGCGCTGGGCTATGTTGAACTGCCCGGCCAGATCATCGTCGAGACGCGCATAGACACCGACGACTTCAGCAAACTGAGAATCGGCATGCCGATGAAGCTTGTGGCCTCACCATTTGCCCGCGCTTCCGGCGACGCGCCCATCACCTACGCTTTCCGCCCCGCGGCCTGAAAGGAAATTCCATGAGCGAAGTTCATATTATCGGCGCGGGCATTCATCCTTTCGGGCGAACGGACGATATGTCCGGCCTCGATCAGGGCGTCTTCGCGGTACGCGAGGCGCTCGCCGATGCCGGCGTCGAATGGAAGGACATGCAGTTCGCATTCGGCGGATCGTCGGCGGCGGGCAATGCGGACAACATGCTCCCGCGCCTGGGACTGACTGGTGTCCAGTTCATCAACGTGGCGAATGGCTGTGCCACAGGCGGCTCCGCGCTCCTTTCCGGATACTGGGCCATCAAGTCCGGCGAATTCGACATTGGGGTGGTGACGGGCTTCGACAAGCATCCGCGCGGCGCCTTCAATCCGGAGCCCGAAAGCTGGGGGCTGCCGAAGTGGTACGGCGAAACCGGCATGATGCTGACCACGCAGTTCTTCGCGATGAAGATCCAGCGCTACATGGGTCTCTACGGGATAACGCCGATGACGTTGGCGCGCGTGGCGGAAAAGGCTTTCGAAAACGGTGCAAAGACGCCGCACAGCTGGCGAAAGCAGCCGGTCGATGCCGAAACCATCCTGAACGCGCAGATGGTGAGCGATCCGCTCACGAAGTTCATGTTCTGCTCGCCGGCGGAGGGTGGGGCGGCGCTGATCCTCGCCTCCGACAAGAAGATGCGCGAATTGGGCTTGTCCGGGCCCCGCATCATGGGAGCGGCGGTACGGACGCGCGTGAACGGTTCGTTCGAGGTGTTTTCGCCGTCGCTTGAAATCGAACGAGGCCCGTCACCTACGGAGATCGCGTCCAGGGCTGCCTATGAGATGGCCGGCATCGATCCCAAGGATGTCTCCGTCGCGCAGATCCAGGACACCGAGTCCGGCGCAGAAGTCATGCACATGGCCGAGAACATGCTCTGCGCTCATGGCGAGCAGGAGAAGCTCATCGCGGACGGCGCCACGCGGCTAACCGGCAAGCTTCCGGTCAACACCGACGGCGGATGCCTTGCCTGTGGCGAGCCAATCGGGGCTTCGGGCTTGCGCCAGGTTTACGAAAACGTGCAGCAACTGCGTGGCCGCGCGGGAGCGCGACAGGTGAAGAACCCCAAGATCGGCTACAGCCAGGTCTACGGCGCGCCGGGCCTTTCGGCCGTGGCCATTCTGGGAGTGTAACGTCATGAACGCACCGCCTCTTCCGTTTCGCCCCGATCGCCATCCCGCTGCGACCTATGAACAGATTCTCGAACGGGATACCCGCGCGATCCCCGATTTCCTGCGCGAGAAGAACGTTCCGGACCTCGGCACCGATCCGGTGCCCGCTTCGCGCTACTACGACCACGGTTATTTCCAGAAGGAAGTGGATCGGGTCTGGAGCCGCGTGTGGCAGATGGCGTGCCGCGAGGAGGAGATCGCGAAGGTCGGCGACTACCAGATCTACGAGATC
>DATIVW010000306.1:0-8647 GCA_035465595.1 Rhizomicrobium sp.
ATGCCAAGGCCGTTGAGGCGGATGCGGGCGCCCTTCTTCAGGTGCTTGGTGATGGTCGCGATCGTGTCGTCAAGGAACGCGTGCGCGGCCTTGTTCGACATCTCGTGCTTCTCAGCCAACTGCATCGCCAGCTGGCGCGTGCTGATCGTTTCGACTTTTGCTTTTGCGGCGGTTCCAGCCATAGCCATTTGATTGCTCCTTCATGGCGAATCAGTTGATGCCTGATTTTACTGCACTTCCGAGAACACAAGCGATGGCCGGAGCCAAGAAATGCTGATTTTTCAGCGTTTCATCGACTTGCCCACAGGAGCCACAAAAGCAAAACGCGCCGCCCGGCGGGGGCAGCGCGTCTGATGCCTATTCTATAGAGAGGATCAGGCTTCGGCGGCCGCCTCTTCGCTGCGCTCGACACGCTCCCCGATACGGGCGGATTTACCGCGACGGCCGCGCAGATAGTACAGCTTCGCGCGGCGGACCTTGCCCTTGCGGACCACCGCGACGCTGTCGACCAGCGGCGAGTAGACCGGGAAGACGCGCTCCACGCCTTCGCCATAGGAGATCTTGCGGACCGTGAAGCTCTCGTTGATGCCGGCGCCCTGGCGCGCAATGCACACGCCTTCGAAGGCCTGGAGGCGCTCGCGCGTCTTCATCTGCTTGGCCTTTTCGTCGTAGCTCTGCTCGACGACCTTCACGTTGACCTTCAGCGTGTCGCCGGGACGGAACGTGGGGTGGGCCTTCTTGCGAAGGGTCTTCATCTGCTCGGCTTCGAGCTCTTGAATGAGGTTCATTGTTCTTCTCCAGACAGCCGGGCAGGCTTGAAATATCAGGCTTTTCCGCGCACTTCCGCGCACGGAGCCGCGCCGTATAGCCTATGGCTTCTTCTTTTCAAAGAGGGTCCAAAGGTCGGGGCGGCGAACCCTGGTGAGGCGCTCCGCCTCCCCCTGCCGCCACTTGGCGATTTCCTTGTGATTTCCATTGGTTAGGACCTCCGGAATCTCCCGCCCCTCAAAGCTTTGGGGCCGGGTGTATTGCGGGTATTCCAGCAGGCCGTGCGAGAAGCTTTCGTCCTCCGGCGAGGCCTCGGCGCCCAGCACGCCGGGGATCAGCCGCACCGAAGCCTCGATCAGCGCCGTGGCCGCGATCTCGCCGCCCGCCAGCACGAAGTCGCCCAGCGAAATCTCTTCGAGGCTCCGCGCCTCGATCGCGCGCTGGTCCAGCCCCTCGAAGCGGCCGCAGAGCAGGATCGCGCCAGGCCCGTTCGCCAGTTCGCGGACACGGGCCTGCGTCAGCGGCGCGCCGCGCGGCGAAAGATAGATGGCGGGTGCACCAGGATTGCAAGCACGCGCCGCGTCGATGGCGGCGCAGGCGACGTCAGCCCGCATCACCATGCCGGGCCCGCCGCCGGACGGCGTATCGTCGACGGTGCGATGCCTGCCCAGGCCATGCTCGCGGATGTCGCGCGCGTCCAGCGACCAGATGTTCTTCTGCAGCGCCTTGCCCAGCAGCGAATGACCGAGCACCCCCGGGAACATCTCCGGGAACAGGGTCAGCACCGTGGCGCGCCAGGTCATGTGAGGGCTTTTTTGAATCCGGCGTGGCTCTGCACGAAACCCAGGCGGCGATAGAAGAGGTGCGCACGAGGGCGGCGAAGGTCTGAATCGAGCTGCACCAGCCCGCAGCCGTTTTCCTTCGCAAGACGAATCGCTTCCTTCATCAGCGTGGTGCCGATGTTCTGGCCGCGGGCGGAGGAGCGCACGCGCACGCTTTCGATCAGCGCGCGCTTGGTGCCGTTGCGCGAGACGCCGGGAATGAAGACGAGCTGCAGCGAGCCAACGATCTTGCCGTCCTGCTCGGCGAGCAGCATCTTGTTGAAGACTTCCTTGGCCATCGCGGCAAACGCGTCGCGATAGTGGTCGGCCACGGCAGCGTTCTCGCGGTTTTCCCCGATTTCGTCGTCGGCCAGCATCGCGATGATGGCGGGAAGATCGGCATCCGTCGCCATGCGGAAAGTGACATTGCTCATTCCACGCTTCCTTCCTCGCCCGCTTCCACTTCCTCGGGCGCCGCAATCACGATGCGCCCGCCTTCGATATCGATTTCCTGCGCGACTTCGCGCGTGAAGGGCAGGAATACTTCGTCGCCGTCATCGCGCACCAGCTCGATGACATCGCCCGCTCCGAAATTGTGCAAGGCGCGAACGGTTCCCATCGCGCGGCCTTCGGTGTCTTCCGCGCGCAGGCCGATGAGGTCGGCGTGATAGAATTCGCCGGCGTCTTCCTTGGGGAGCGCGGTGCGCGGAATGAAAAGCTCCGCGCCCTTCAGCGCTTCGGCGGCATTGCGGTCGTTCACGCCTTCCAGCGCAACGACCGCGCCGTCCTTCATCTCCCGCACGAATTTCGCGCGGAAGCTTTTGCCGTCCTTCGTGTGCAGCGGGCCATAGGCGGCAAGCTTCTGCGGGGTTTCGGTGAAGGCTTTCACTTTCACTTCGCCCTTCAGACCTTGCGCGCCGACGACGACGCCGAGAAGAACGTCGCGGGCCATTACGCCTGCGCTTCGCCCTCGGCGGCGGCCGGAGCAGCGGCGGCCTCGGCTGCATCGGCAGCGGCCTTCGCGGCGGCGGCAGCGCGTTCCTGCGCCTTCTTCTTGGGCTGCATCTTCTGCGGGCTGTGCTTCTTCAGGGGCTGCACGACGCCGGCATTGGCGAGGAAGCGGTGAACGCGGTCCGACGGAACGGCGCCCTTCTTCATCCACTCCTTGGTCTTCTCGATGTCGAGCTTCAGCCGGTCGGCGTGGTCCTTCGGCAGCAGCGGGTTGTGGAAGCCGAGTTTCTCGATGAAGCGGCCGTCGCGCGGCGAGTGCGAATCCGCCACGACGATGGAGTAGTGCGGGCGCTTCTTTGTGCCGCCGCGGGCCATTCTGATCTTCAATGCCATTTTGTCTGTCTTTCCTTCGTTGAACTCGTTGAACCGGTGATTAGCGTTTCGGAAATCCGGGAGGCATTCCGCCACCGCCGAACATGTTGGCCAAGCCCTGCATGGCGCGGCCGCCCTTGCCCATCTTCTTCATCATGTCGGACATCTGGCGGTGCATCTTCAAAAGCTTGTTGACGTCCGACACGTCCACGCCCGCGCCCGCCGCGATGCGCTTGCGCCGCGAGCCGTTGATGACGTCGGGATTGGCGCGCTCCTGCCTGGTCATCGAGGAGATGACCGCTTCCTGGCGCGTGATGATCTTGTCGTCGATGCCGGCGCCGGCGAGCTGATCCTTCATCTTGCCCACGCCGGGGAGCATGGCGAGCACGCCCGACATGCCGCCGAGCTTCTTCATCTGCTGGAGCTGCTGGGCGAGATCGTTCATGTCGAACTCGCCCTTCTTCATCTTCCTGGCGAGTTTTTCGCTCTGTTCCTTGTCGAACGTCTCCGCCGCCTTTTCGACGAGCGAAACGACATCGCCCATGTCGAGAATGCGGTTGGCGACGCGCGAGGGATGGAAAGCTTCTAGCGCATCGAGCTTTTCGCCGACGCCAAGGAACTTGATCGGCGCGCCGGTGACGCTGCGCATGGAGAGCGCCGCGCCGCCACGGGCATCGCCGTCCGCGCGCGTGAGGATAATGCCGGAGATGTTCACGCGTTCGTTGAACGACTTGGCGATGTTCACCGCGTCCTGGCCGGTGAGCGAGTCCGCGACCAGCAAGGTCTCGTGCGGACTGGTCTGCGCTTTCACCTGCGCAACCTCGGCCATCAGCTGCTCGTCGACATGCTGGCGGCCCGCGGTGTCGAGGATGAGAACGTCGTAGCCGCCGACTTTCGCCGACGCCATCGCGCGCTTGGCGATCTCCAGCGGTCCCTGCCCCGCGATGATCGGCAGCGTCGGAACGCCGGCCTGCTCGCCCAGGACCTTGAGCTGCTCCATCGCAGCGGGGCGATGCACGTCCAGCGACGCCATCAGCACGCGCTTCTTCTCGCGGTTCTGCAGCATCAGCGCGAGCTTGGCGGAGGTGGTGGTCTTGCCCGAGCCCTGCAAACCGACCATCAGGATCGGCGCGGGCGGCGAGCCGAGATCGAGCGAGACGTTTTCCGTGCCCAGCGTTTCGACGAGCTGGTCGTGCACGATCTTGACGATCTGCTGGCCCGGCGTCACCGAGCGGATGACGCTCTCGCCGATGGCCTTGGGGTGGACCTTGTCGATGAAATCCTTGACGACCGGGAGCGCGACGTCGGCTTCGATCAGCGCGGTGCGGATATCGGCAAGGCCTTCATCGACATCGCTTTCGCTGAGCGCGCCGCGCCCCCTGAGCCTGTCGAATGTGGCGCCGAGGCGCTGTTGAAGACTGTCGAACATCAGATCCAAGACCCAAAAGCAGTGAAACCCCAGAGGGCGCACCTGCGCTGTCTGGGGGCGATCACCGGCTGGGCCGGTGACCGGAAAGTCCGTGGGGCTTTCCGGAAGCGGGCGGGTTTTAGGCCGGGTGGGTCGGGAGAGTCAATAAAACCGGGAATTCGCCCGGGTTCTCGACCTTTCGTCCCCCCAATCCCGCCTCCACCGGCGGCCAATACGCCGGCGGATAGCCTTGCCGGCCATTCGATGTCGAACCGGCGGCGCCTTGCGAGACTATCGGGACACCAAGCTCTACGACCTTGCCTCGGCTTCGCCGCTGATCCTCTGGTATGCATTCGCCGTGGCCGGCCTTTGGCCGCAGATCGTTCACGCACTCCGTGCGGGACTGGCGACACACAACAGCGGACTATTGCTCGAAGGCCTCTCGCTCCTGACGTCAGCCGGGTTCATCGCCTTTGAAATCCTCGTCTTCTTCCTGCGCGAAACGCCTGTGAGATTTTCCGAATCCTGGCTCAGCCGTGGCATTTCCCTCGCCGCGGCGAATTTGGGCATCGCATTCCTGATGTTGCCGCGCGCGCAGCTTTCATCCACGGCCGCCGTCATCTCTTCTGCGCTGATCATTTCCGGTTCGGCGATGGCGATCCTCGTCCTGTGCTGGCTTCGCCGTTCGTTCAGCATTCTTCCGCAAGCGCGCCGGCTGATCACCACCGGACCTTACCGATATGTGCGCCACCCGCTTTATCTCGCCGAAGCGATCGCCGGCCTCGGATTGATGATGCAATTCCGCCAGCCCTGGGCCGGCCTGATGGCGGTCATGGTGTTCGCGCTGCAGTTTCCGCGCATGCGCTACGAAGAAACCGTTCTCGCGAAGGCGTTCCCAAGCTACCACGCCTACAGCGCGCGGACCGCGCGGCTGCTGCCCGGCATCTACTAGAGACCGCGCTGCTCAGTGCGCCGCGGATTTCGGCGCGCCGGTGCCCGTCAAACCCAGCTTCCGGCCGAGATAGGTGTAGGACTGCGCCCAGTATTCGGCTTCTTCCGCATGGGTCGAGCCGGGGCCGTGGCCACCTTCGGGCGATTCATAGAACATCACGTCCTGTCCCATGCTCTCCATCTTCGCGGCCATCATGCGCGCCCAGATCGGCGTGACGCGGTCATCGCTCGTCTCTGTGATGAAAAGCACCGGCGGGTATTTCACGCCGGACTTGAGGTTCTGATAGGGCGCATATTTCGCGATATAGGCGCGCTCCGCCGGGATCGCCGGATCGCCATATTCATCCACCCATGATGCGCCCGCGCCGAACTGCGTGTAGCGCAGCATGTCGATCAGGGGTCGCTGGCAGACGACAGCGCCGATGAGGTCGGGACGCTGCACCATGGTGGCGGAAACGAGCAATCCGCCGTTCGATGCGCCGACGATGCCGATCTGCTTTGGCGCCGCGAAACCGCGATGGGCAATGTCGGCCGCCACCGCTTCGAAATCGTCGAAGGCGTGCTGGTGCTTTTCCTTCATCGCCGCCTGGTGCCAGGCCGGGCCGAACTCGCCGCCGCCGCGGATGTTCGCGACCACGATCGCGCCGCCCTTTGAGAACCACGGATCGTATGGCGCGATCGGACGGTGCCCGTCGTTCCAGTACCAGGGCTCCAGCGACAGCTCGAAGCCGCCATAGGAATAGAGGATCGTCGGCGCCGGACCCTTGATGTCTTTGCGGTGGACATAGAAGTACGGGATCTTCGTGCCGTCGGCAGAGGTCGCCCAGAACTGCTCGGAGACCATGTTGCTCGCATCGAAGCGCGCGGGCTCGGCCTTGATCTGTTTCGGCTCGCCCTTGCCGTCATAGGCATAGAGCGTGACCGGCTGCAGGAAGCTCTCGAAGGTGAAATAGGCTTCCGGCCCCCAATCGTTCGTCGAGACGATGTGGGTCGAGCCTCCCGCCGGCAGCTTGAGCGTCGCGTCGCTCCACTTGCCCCTGTTGAGGCGGAATTCGTGGATTGTGCCGGTGACGTTGTGGAAGATCGACGCGTAGACTGCATCGCGGCCGGGCGCGACGTCTTCGATGGTGCTGCGCGCATCCGGCGTGTAGAGCACCTCATAGGTGGGCAGCATCTTCTGCATCACGAAAGGCTTCACCGGGAACGCGACCAGCGAGCCTTGCGGAATCTCCTTGCCACCTTCCGGCGTCCACGCGTTGCGCAGAGTGAAGAGGAGATTGCCCTCAGTGACGCCTTTCAGGTCCGCGCTTTCCGGCAACGGCAGCTTCATCGTCGAGCCGTCCGGCATCACGTAGTAATATTCGTTGGTGAAGAAGGTGAGACCGCGATTGATGAGCGCGATCGTTCCGTAAGGTCCGCGGAAGACGGCGGGACGCGCGGCAATGTCGGTTTCCTTTGCTTCGTAAACCGTCTTCGCGGCGGAGACGGGCTCGCCGCGATGCCATATCTTCACGATGCGCGGATAGCTGGACTTGGTCATCGAGCCTGCGCCGAAATCGGTGCCGAACAGGATCGTGTCCGGATCGACATAGGTCGCATCCGACTTGGCGACCGCCAGCGAGAATCCGTCTTTCAGAAATGTCTTCGTGTTCGGATCAAACTCCCGGATCACCGCGGCATCACTGCCGCCGGGCGACAGCTTCACGAGGCAGCGCTCGAAACCCGGCGCACAATCGGAGCCCTGGAACACCCACGGCTTGCTTTCGGCCTTGTCGAGCGCATCGACATCCAGCAGCACATCCCATTTGGGATCGGGTTTGGCGTATTCGGTGATGGTCGCCTTGCGCCAAAGCCCGCGCACATGCTGCGCGTCCTGCCAGAAATTGAAGACGTCGCCGTGATCGAGCGTGCCGAAGGCGATCCGGTCATTCGCGTTCAGGATCTTCAGGATGGAATCGTAATCGCGCTGATAGTTTGGATCGGCCTTTAGCGTGGCCAGCGTCTTGTCGGTGCGCTCTTTCGCCCAGGCCACGGCCTTGGCGCCGTGAATGTCGGATAGCCAGAGATTGGGATCATTGTCCGTGGCGGCAGCGGCGACATGCCCTGGTTTGTGTTTCTTCACACTGTCCGCTCCCATCGCCGTCCAACCGCCGGCGATCGCGCCCGCCAACATGACGCCCAGAGCCAGCCTGCCGAACTGCATTGCGAGGAACTCCGCTTTTGCCTCTTGCCGGGCGCTTTTTGGAAATTTGGCCGGTCGAGTCAACCCACTGGCCCCTCGGCGGCCCAGCGCCTATATAGCCATCAAATGACGGCATTCCTGAAAATGCACGGGCTGGGCAACGATTTCGCCGTTTTCGACGCGCGGAATCAAAAGCTTGCGCTTGACGGCGCAGCCGCGCGCGCGCTGGCCGACCGGCGTTTCGGCGTCGGTTGCGATCAGGTCATTGTGATCGAGCCTGCGGCGAATGGCGCGGACGCCTTCATGCGCATCTACAATTCCGACGGCGGCGAAGTGGAAAGTTGCGGCAATGCCGCGCGCTGCGTTGCCCATCTGTTGATGGACGAGAAGGGTTCCAGCGAAATCAGGCTCGACACCACGGGCGGCGCGCTCGTCTGCAGGGCCGACGGCGCCAATGTCAGCGTCGACATGGGCGTGCCGAAATTCGGCTGGCGCGATATCCCGATGGCGCGCGAAACCGATACGCTGTCTTTTGCCATCCACGTGCCGGACAGCGACTTCTACCCGCTGAAGATCGCCAGCGCCGTGAATGTCGGCAATCCGCATGCCGTGCTGTTCGTGCAGGATGCCGAGCATGCTCCCGTTTCCGAGCTCGGACCCCGGATCGAAAAACATCCGCTCTTTCCCGAGCGCACCAACGTCGAATTCGTGTCGCTATTGAGCAAGGACAAGCTGCGCATGCGCGTGTGGGAACGCGGCGTCGGCATCACCATGGCCTGCGGCACGGGCGCGTGCGCGACGATGGTCGCCGCGCACCGGCGCGGGCTCGTCGGGCACAGGGCCGAGGTGGTTTTGGACGGCGGATCGCTGAGCCTCCAATGGGCGGGCGACGGCAGCCCCGTCATCATGACCGGGCCGTGGGCCAAGGCCTACAAGGGCGATGTCGATCTGGCGGCGCTGACGCGATGACCGAGATCGTGACCTTCGGCTGCAGGCTGAATGCCTATGAGAGCGAAGCCATCCGCGCGCGCGCCGGGGAAGCCGGGCTTTCCGACGCCATCATCTTCAACACCTGCGCGGTGACGGGCGAGGCCGTTCGCCAGTCGCGCCAGGCGATCCGCAAGGCGCGCCGCGAAAATCCGGCCAGCAAGATCATCGTCACCGGCTGCGCGGCGCAGACCGAGCCGCAAACCT
>DATIVW010000307.1:0-4610 GCA_035465595.1 Rhizomicrobium sp.
TCTTTGATTGCGCTGCTCTTCCTGCCCGAGCCCGCAGGCCGCACATTGGAAGAAATTAGCCACGCTTGAGCAGGACGCTTGCCCTCTCCGTCCGCCACACCTATAAGGCCCGCTTTAATGACCTCGGCCGCAACAGCGCCAATCCTCCAGTCAAGCCATCTGCTTGGAATCGAAGGCCTTTCGGCTTCCGAAATCACCGGCCTTCTCGATCTGGCCGAGGATTATGTGAAGCTGAACCGCGCCGCCGACAAGAAAGCCGCCACCTTGCGCGGCCGCACGCTGATCAACCTCTTCTTCGAGAACTCCACGCGCACGCAAAGCTCCTTTGAGCTGGCGGGCAAGCGGCTTGGCGCCGACGTCCTCAATATGGCGGTGAAGACCTCCTCCGTCGCCAAGGGCGAGACGCTGCTCGATACCGCCGCGACGCTGAATGCCATGCGCCCGGACATCCTGATCGTGCGCCACCAGGACTCCGGCGCGGTCGAGCTTCTCTCCCGCAAGGTCGATTGCTGCGTGGTGAATGCCGGCGACGGCAGCCACGAACACCCGACGCAGGCGCTGCTGGACGCGCTCACCATCCGCCGGCGCGGACGCAAGTTTGAAGGTTTAGTGGTCGCCATCTGCGGCGACATCGCCCACAGCCGCGTGGCGCGCTCCAATATCCATCTTCTCGCCCGCATGGGTGCCCGGGTGCGCCTGATCGCGCCGCGCACCTTGCTGCCTGCCGATGCCGACCGGTTCGGCTGCGAAATCTTCACCGACATGCGCGAGGGCCTGAAAGGCGTGGACATCGTGATGATGCTGCGCCTGCAACTGGAACGCATGACCGGCGCGCTGGTGCCCTCCACGCGCGAGTACTTCCACTTCTACGGCCTTGATCGCGAAAAGCTGAAGCTGGCCAAGCCCGGCGCGCTCGTCATGCATCCTGGCCCGATGAACCGCGGCGTCGAGATCGACTCCGATGTCGCCGACGATCTGGAAGTCAGCGTCATCCAGGAGCAGGTGGAAAACGGCGTCGCCATCCGCATGGCCGTGCTGGATGCCCTTTCGCGCAATCTCGCGAAGGAAGGGCGCAACACATGAGCTCTTCAAACAAGATGGGGCGCCTCGCCTTCCGCAACGCGCGTCTCATCGATCCCGCTACCGGCCTCGACACGCGCGGCGGCCTCTTGGTCGAAAACGGCAAGATCGCCGACGTCGGGCCCAAGCTGTTCAACACCGCCGATCCCCACGATCCGGAAGTGATGGACTGCAAGGGCATGGTCCTGGCGCCCGGCCTGATCGACTGCCGCGTCTTCACCGGCGAGCCGGGCAGCGAGCATCGCGAAACGTTGGCGTCGGCCAGCGAGGCGGCCGCGGCGGGCGGCGTTACCACCATCGTTACCATGCCCAACACCGATCCGGTGATCGATGAAGCCGCGCTGGTGGATTTCATCAAGCGCCGCGCCGCCGCCACCGCGAAGGTCCGCGTCGCGCCGATGGCCGCGCTCACCCATGCGCTTCAAGGCGAACGCATGACGGAGATCGGCCTGCTGCGGGAAGCCGGTGCCGTCGCATTCACCGATGGCGACCGTTCCGTCTCCAACGCCCGCGTGCTGCGGCGCGCCCTTGCCTATGCCGCCACGCATGGCGCACTGGTCGCCGGTCACGCGGAAGATCCCGATCTCGGCAGCGGCGCGTCCATGAATGAAGGCGAATTCGCGACTCGGCTCGGCATCCCTGGCGCGCCGCCGGCGGCGGAGACCATCATCGTGGAACGCGACATCCGTCTCGTCGAGCTGACGGGCGCACGCTATCACTTCTCGCAAATCTCCTGCCGCGCATCACTGGAGGCGGTCATCGCCGCCAAGAAGCGCGGGCTTCCGATCACGTGCGGGGTTTCGGCACATCACATCGCAATGAACGAACTGGACGTCGGCTCCTACCTGACCTTCCGCAAGGTCTCGCCGCCGCTGCGCTCCGAAGCGGACCGTGCCGCGATGGTGGAGGGCGTTGCCGAGGGCCATATCGACGTAATCGTCTCTTCCCACGATCCGCAGGCCGCTGACACCAAGCGCCTGCCCTTCGCCGCCGCCGCTTTCGGTGCGGTGGGTCTGGAAACACTGCTGCCCGCCGCCCTGACCATCGTGCACAACGGCCACGCCAAGCTTATCGACGTGCTCAAAGCGGTGACCGCGGCGCCCGCGAAAATCCTCGGCCTTGAAACCGGCAGGCTGGCGAAAGGCGCGCCGGCCGACCTCGTATTGTTCGATCCGGACGAGCCCTTCGTCCTCGATGCCGACAAGCTGCATTCCCGCGCTCGCAACACCGCGTTCGAAGGGCGCAAGTTCCAGGGCCGCGCGCGCATGACGTTCGTCGGCGGCGAGTGCGTGTTCGATCGCGCCAAGGAGAAGAAGCACTGATGCCCGACGTCGGCATATCCCTGCATCCGGACCTTCTCGGCCTGGGGCTTGTCATTGGCTATCTGCTCGGGTCGATCCCGTTCGGGCTGATTTTCACCAGGATGTCCGGCGCCGGCGACATTCGCGAGGTCGGGTCCGGCGGCACGGGCGCAACCAATGTGCTGCGCACCGGCAAATACGGAGCCGCGGCGGCCACGTTGATCTGCGATGCCGCCAAGGGCGTCGCGGCCGTTCTGATCGCCTGGCATTTCTGGGGCCATGACGCCGCGGCGGTTGCCGCGATCGGCGCGATCCTGGGCCATCTCTTTCCGGTGTGGCTGGGCTTCAAGGGCGGCAAGGGGGTAGCCACATCGCTCGGCGTGTTGCTCGCGCTCTATTGGCCCGTGGCGCTGGCTTCGCTTGCGACATGGCTTGTGGTTGCGGTGGCCAGCCGCATCTCATCGCTTTCAGCGCTCGTCGCCGCCGTCGCCGCGCCGGTCTACATGTTCCTCTGGGGCGAGCAGGAATTCGCCGTCGCCACGTTGATCATTGCCCTTCTCGTCCTGGTCGCGCATCGCGACAACATCAAGCGTCTGATCGCCGGCACCGAGCCGCGCATCGGCAAGAGCAAGTGAATGGCGCGCGCGCTGTCCGATGCGGAACGGCGCGCATGGCTGAGACTGGCGCGCGCGCAAAATGTCGGCCCGGCCACATTCGCCAACCTGATCGCACGCTACCCCGATCCGCTTGAGGCGCTCGTGGAAGTTCCGCGCCTCGCCCGGCGCGGCGGCGGCAGCGACCTGCGTATTCCTTCCGACGACGATGCGCGCAGGGAGCTGGATGCGCTGAGCAAGCTTGGCGGGCGCATGATTGCCTCGAGCGAACCGGAATTCCCCAAGGGCCTTGCCGCGCTGGAAGCGCCGCCGCCCTTGATCTGCATGCTCGGCCACGCCTCGGTGCTCCAGCGCGAGATGGTCGCCATCGTCGGCGCCAGGAACGCATCCGCACTGGGCCGCAAGTTTGCGCAAAGCATCGCAGCGGAACTCGGCGAAGCGGGGCTTGTCATCGCCTCTGGCCTGGCGCGCGGCATCGACACCGCCGCGCACGAGGGCTCGCTTGCCACCGGGACCTGCGCCGTCGTCGCCGGAGGCATCGACATCGTCTACCCGCCCGAGAACCAGGCGCTGTACGACCGTATCCGCGCCGAGGGCGCGATCGTCTCCGAAATGCCCGTGGGCCAGGCGCCGCAAGCGCGCCATTTCCCGCGTCGCAACCGCATCATCGCCGGCCTGTCACGCGGCGTGGTGATCGTGGAGGCCGCGGAAGGATCCGGCTCTCTCATCACCGCGAATTATGCACTGGAGCAGAACCGCGAGATCTTCGCCGTCCCCGGCTCGCCGCTCGATCCGCGCGCGAAGGGCACCAACCGCCTCCTTCGCGAAGGCGCGACGCTTACGGAGTCCGCGGCCGACGTCTTGAACGCACTGCGCCCCATCCTCGGCGGTTCCTTCCGCGAGCCCGATCATGCCAGCGGCGGTGGGCATCGCAACGCCAGGACGACGGACGCCGAGGCGGACCGCGTTCGCCGGCAGATCATCGAGCTTCTCGGGCCGTCGCCGGTCGACGTCGATGAACTGGTCCGGCAGAGCCAGGAGCCGGTCGCCGCGGTGCTTACCGTTTTGCTGGAATTGGAGCTGGCCGGGCGAATCATGCGTTACGCCGGCAATAAAGTGTCGCTCGCCTAGCCACGCGGCGTGCCCGTGGCAGATCGTGCGCACAAAAGCGATCCGAGCGCGCGGCCGCAAGCCCGGCCAAGATTTTTTGTGAATAGAATCAATGCCCTATGACAGCGACCCGTCCGGTTACCTTGAATCGGCAGCCATCGGCACCATTTCCGGCCTGTGAGACCGGTCGATAGCCCGCTTCCGAAGCGCCAAGCAGCCGCGGACAGATGGATAACACAACTTGAAGTTTAAAATCAGTGGATTTTAGCCGAATTACTGTCTCGTAAGTTGCATTTTGTCATCGAACCCCGGTTGACACCTCCGCCGTGCTGCGGCCAGTGTCCCGCCCCATCGCGCAAGCGCCATTAATATATGTGTAACCACAGTGCGGCTTCTCTCCGCGCTGTTCGAGAAAAAGCCACCCCACGCCCATGAACGTCCTGGTTGTTGAGTCCCCCGGCAAGGTGAAGTCGATCAACAAGTACCTTGGCTCCGGCTACAAGGT